>JAEZAM010000113.1 GCA_023430465.1 Bacteroidota bacterium
TTGTTTAACCTCAACCTCAACCTTAACCTCAACCTTAACCTCAACCTTACCCTCAACCTCACCCCTTCCACCCCAGCACCAAATCGGGATCTGGGGAATTGCGGAGCCATTGCACCCGCTCACTGTACCGGCAGACCCCTGGATAATCCCCCTTATAGTCACCGATATCAACGATCAATTGAAAATGCAGGTGTGGCGGCCAGCCGCCGTTTTCTTTTGGCTCACCAAACACCGCAAACATTTCACCCTGGCCGATCTTTTTTCCAACGAACATGGCTGCCAGTGATCCGACCGACAAATGGCCATACAACGAGTACCAGCTCATACCACCTGTCTGGTGCGAAAGAATAATGGTACCCCCGTAATCTCCGAAAGCAGCATTGTTCGCAAAGCTGTGCACACTGCCGGCAGCCACTGCCAATACAGGTGTGCCTGCTTCACCCCAGATGTCCAGCCCCAGGTGAAGCCGCCTCGGCTCCTGTCCTTCATCAAAGAGATTGCTTCGGTTGTAGATCGTGCGGTGCTCATTATAGCCACCAATCGCATAGCGTGCGCCTGCCTTCTGCCGCTGTGCGTCAACATAGCGGGCAAACAAATCCGTATCCGTGTATATCTCCTCTGTTAATGCAGAATTGTCTGCCGTGAGGTCAAGTGTGGTCAGTGTATCGATCCCTTTCGCAAATGGCACAACGGGATGGAATTTCATGCCCGAACCAATGATATGTTGCTCAAATGGCGTCATGCCCGAAAAGTAAACCAATCCATTTGTATAAAAAAAAGGTCCCGCTTTCGCGGGACCTTATAATGTAAGGCAAAACTGTATTATCTGCCAACCACAACTTTGAAGGTCTTATCTGAAGTTCTGGGTCCGCCTACGTAGGAGAACTGAACCATATAAGTACCACTTGGAAGTGATGTAAGGTCTACAGGAATCACGCGACCGAACGCAAGGTTGTTGTATTGCTGTGTTCTTGCGAGGGCACCTGATGCGGTGTAAACTTTCATGGTCAGATTGTTATACAGAACGCTGTTGATGCGAATGTTGAACTGACCGGTGTTTGGATTTGGCCAGAGGATAACAGCGTTGTCTCTCAGCAGGATGATGCGCTCAGGGCAATCAACTACCTGTGCGGTGACTGTTGATGAACCAGGGCAGCCAAACTCGTTGACATAAGAATAAGTCAGCGGGTATGTTCCTACTGCGGTCATTGGCGGAACCAGCAGGTTTCCGGATACACCAATACCAGACCATGTACCGCCCGCAGGTGTTGCGTTGAGGGCAACGGAAGAATCGCTGATACAGATTCTTGTTGGGAGGGCTGCAATGTTGATGACAGGCGTTGGGTTAACCGTTACCGTTACGCTGCTTGTGCTTGTACAATTTGCAGGTGATGTTGAAGTAACAGTATACGTTGTTGTGCCTGCTGGTTTAGCATATACCATATAGGCATTCGAGTTAGCCGTGTATGGTACCGTTGCGGCTGCATCGGTAAACAGACCTGTGATTGGCGCCCATGTTACTCTCGGGTGAGGGAAGCCATAGGTAAGCGTGATTGACCATGAGTCGATGGTTCCTATGTCGCCACCGGCGTTGTCATTCACTGCCAGTGTCCAGGCACCGTTTCCTACAGAGTAGAGACCGGTAAATGCGGTCACGTTTGATACGAAGCCTGTTGGACCTACACCATTTGCGCCATCCGCTGCA
The DNA here is from genome assembly GCA_023430465.1 of Bacteroidota bacterium. Classification (GTDB taxonomy): domain Bacteria; phylum Bacteroidota; class Bacteroidia; order Chitinophagales; family Chitinophagaceae; genus JAEZAM01. The sequence goes on from JAEZAM010000113.1 coordinate 1,706, forward strand.
AATGTTCCGGTTACAGGTGAAGTTGCTGCAGTCGGTACAGTTCCCGTACCAGTTGAGCTGATCACTGCGTTGACAAAATTATCACCGCTGCCACCCTTGCGGTTAACAAGGTTGAGGATGTTACCGTTTGGAGCTCTGAGGTTGAAGATCATATCTGCGTTCCAGGTATGAGTTGCATTGATATTTACACTGATGCCGGTCAATGTTGCACCTGCAGGAATACCAGACACGTTCAGGGTGTGGTTTGCTCCAACGAGGCTAGCATCAGGAATAGCAAGTGTAATAGTTCCTGAACTAACCGCAGGCAGCGTAACAGGCGCCGGCGGAGGTGTCACAAACTGCGTCGATATCTGTGCGATGCCGTTAGGGCAAACCGCAGGGGCAGCAGGTGTAAGGATAGCTGCTACAGGGCTTGGGTTCACGATCGTGTTGACGACCTGGGTATTGTTGCCTGCTTCAGGATCATCAGCATTGCTGGTCGACACAGTAATCGTATACGTACCGGCCGCGAACGTAAACGCAGGCAGATCTACCACTTGTGTTGCACCCGGAGCAAGTGTACCGGTATTGATGGTTGTTGTCAGCGTGGTCGTTGCAGAACCCGTTATGTTCGCTGTCACCACAACAGGGTATGTAGCGAAGTTCAGCGGCGTGGTGTTATAGTTCGTAACACTTGCACGGATCACGTTGTTGGTTGCAGGGCAGGTAGGCACATTTGCCACAGCAGAGATACCTGCATCTACCAGCGGCGTCACTTTAACAGAGATATCATCTATATAAAGGAACGCCTGATCACCGGCAGAGATCGCGTGGAAGCCGATATAGTATGCACCGTTTGCGGCAGGTGTGAAATCAACGATAGCGGAATCCCATGGGTTTGCCAGGGCCGTTGCAATCGTAGTATTGGTAAACAGCGTATTGGTCATTGCAGACGCTTCTGCCATTGTACCATATTTCACTTCAAGTCCTTCGACATATACGGGACCATCTGATGCTTTATAGTAGAATTTCAGTCGGTATGACTGACCACCGGTCAGGTTCAGGGCCTGGATGTAGAACCAGTCATCTGCTGGACGGCTGAGGTTCTGCGCATCGTAGAGATAACGCATCGATTGTGTTGGAGACACATAAACCTGGTTACTGGTACCGTTGAATGTAGTCCAGCGACCACCGCTCGTATTACCAACCGGACCGCTGTTACCGTTCACATCCTGCATGCTTGTACATGTTGGGAATCCTTCAGGAGGCGTAGCTGAACTGAAGTCTTGCAAGTATGGAACCGCTACCGCAGCGCACAATGTTGTTGCAGTTGTTTTTACGTTCTGGCTGTAGTCTGCTCCAGGAACGCAAATTCTTCTTACATAGAAGTCATATGTTGTGCTGGCTGACAGGCCTGTTACCTGGATCGGAGAGGATGCACCGAATACTACGGTACCGCCACCTGCTGCATTGGTTGTACCTGGTACAAATCCTGGAGCGCCGTATTCCACTACAAACGCACCGCCCGGTGAGGTGAAGAATACGCTGGCAGTTGTGGGTGAAGTTCCGACTGCGCTCACCAGTGTTGGCTTCGGACATGTTGGTGCCGGAGCAATGGTTACGTCGTCTACAGCAACACCGTATCCGAACTCTTCCGTTCCTTCAAAGGCAATATAATAGTCACCTGACGTCGACCCGGGAAGCAGAAGTTCTACTTCGGTCCAGGCGCCTACATTTGTTGTATAGACAGCACCTGGAACAAGTGTCCATGGTCCTGCGGCTGATGTCTTGTAGAACACGCGGAGCTCGTTCTGATCACCCAGCCAGTTTTGATTGGCATACCAGAAGGTAAGTTGAGCGCCGATAGCTGGCATACCGCTGAGATTAAGTGATGGAGAAACAAGGCGGGTTACACCACCGTCACCATCTCCAAAGAACTGAGCATTCAGTGTACCACCATGTGCAGAAGTGATGGCACCGCCATTACCTGCGCCTGCACCATAGGTCCAGGTTTGGGAACCGCTTACAAAGCTGTTCGTCCAGCAAGGGCGGGTGGTACTGGAAGCCTCGAATGTTTCTGTGAATGGGAATACCGTTACCGCATCGCAGGCAGTCTGGAAGCTGAAGCCGGTGCTCCATGCACTATTGAGTACACCTGAGCAGGCAGATCTTACATAATATGTATAGGCTGTATTTGCTGTGAGGCCAGTAGCAGTGGCCGTAGTTGCACCTGCTGCTGTTGTACCGCTGGCGGCAAGACCAGTTGCACCGCTACCGGGAGCTCCTGATGTTCTGACTTCCCACTGATAACCGTTTGCAGGTGGTGTTACAGACGCCGTCCAGCTAAGGTTAGCTGTTGTAGTAGTCACGGCAGGTACTGTCAAAAGCGTAGGTGCTGCGCAGGGCGGTGTGAGATCCAGACGGAAATCATCAAAGCTGAGGTACCAGGGATTTCCTGTTGCTTCGTTCACACGAATACCAAAGTAGTATACTCCGCTGGCAGAAGGCGTGAAGGAACGGAGCACTTCTGTATAGGTATTAGAGGAAGCAGTGCCGTTAGTTGCGAAAGAAGCTCCAACCTGTGTTGCCCCGGCTGAGTTCGGCGTTCCGTTTACAAACACATCACCTACCCAGGTATCGTATCCATCAAAGTTTGCAAACCAGAAAGAGAAGTCATAAGACTGTCCTGCGGTCAACTGGAAGCCGTTGGTCCAGATAAATTCATTGCTCGCGCTCCAGGCATTCTGGATAAAGTTGGGGGCTGAACGTGCATTTGCATCGAAACCTGAGGTTCCGTTGTTGGCTGAACGCCAGTCACCATTCTGTTTAACCCAGCAGGAAGGGAAGGATGTCGCTCCTACGGTTGCCAGGCCATCAAAATTTTCTGTCCATGGGAACACAGATACCGGTGGCGCTGTGGACACACTAACCACAGTGGAGTAGGCATCAGTTCCGGAGCAGGTCATTTTCCGGCGATAGTAAGTTGTACCGGAAGTGCTGGTGGTAAGTGTCTGACCAGTAGCACCGGCAACATTGGTCCATCCGGTGGTTCCATCCAGTGAGCTTTCCCACTGGAAGGTCAGGCCTGCACCAAAGCTCGCACCCGTGACCGATACGGAGAACGGTGAGCCAGGGCAGATTGGGCCTCCGGCTGCCGCTGCTGTACCGCCGTTCAATGAACCAGGTACGCATGGTGGTGGAGGGAAGATGGTATATGTTGTTCCGCTTGGTATCGCGGCAACAGATGTAATGTTGTTATTGGCAGTTGCGGATGAGTAAGTAGCGGGTGCGCCCGGCGTTACACTGAGGAAGGAAACCAGGTCGTTTACACCGATAGAGGCAGTGGCTGCCGTAGGGGCGTTCATTGTACCATACACGATGGTTATGAAATTGGTCCCTTCGGCCAGGTTTACCTGGAATGTACCGGTAGGTGCCGTAGAGCTGCCGCCGCCACCGAGGTGGATATTTCTCCACTCTGCAGAAAACACCCGGTTAGGAGCAGTACCACTCGTTGTGTAAACGATGCTGCCGCCGCTGGCATTGTTATCGTCCCAGAAAGGAGCGATGATCGCCGCGCCATAAGCGTTGCTGAGGTTATTGGTCCAACTTGTTGCAAAACCGGTAGTACCGTCTGCAGCAAGTTTCAGGGCCCCATTTGTGGAAAGAATTGCATTGGTATACGTTACCCCACCAAATACAAAGTTGAATCCGATCGCCACATTTTGAACACCGTCATCGCCCGTGGCCGTGCTGGTGGTCGTTCCCGTCAGTGGAGTAAACGTGCCTGCTGAAGGCGCAAACACATAGGTATTTACCTGGGCGTTCAACGCGGGACTTAGCAGACATAATGAAAAAAAGGAAAGAAGTGCAATGTAAATCTTTCTCATAAGCAGAGTTTATGTGATTGGTTGTAGTGTGTCTTGGTAGTCCAGTAGGAGAATCGGTGGTGAAAGATATTTATTTTTTCCTTTTCGCCAATTTTTAACTCTACTTTTTCTTTTGCCTTCCCTAGCCGATAAATCTGCATGTTTTTGCGGTCAGCAGCCTGTTATTCACCTGACTATACTCCCGCGGCATACTAAGGTTCTCATGCGTTCGTTTTTTAACCACGTATACATTAAATACCCTTTCTTGAAACCTGTTTCGTACGCCATTTTATTTATTATTTCCCTCTGCTTTCTGCCACTTGAGCAGCAGGCGCAAATGATCACCGGCACGTGGAAAGGCCGCATTCATAAACAAAAAGTGGAGCTGAAGATCATTCAGTATGGAGACAGCCTTACCGGCACCTCCTACTATTATGAGTCTGCCTCGCGATACCGGCGTTACAGCATCAAAGGTTATTTTGACGCCGCGACCAACGAGGTCGTATGGTGGGACGATGCCCTGATCGAAGTTGCTGACGACAGATCAGGAAAAGCCGGTAAAATGGCGATGCTCTCGCGGGCGGACTTCAATTGTCCCGGAGATGGCCGCATGATGCTTGATGGAAAAGCGCGCGGAAACCCCGACGGGCCCTCCGATGCTGACGTACACCTTGACAAAACAGAAAACAGCCAGTTCCGGGACGACTGGGACCCGGTCATCGAAGGGTTTCTTTCCGGTGGCAATGATCCCGACCTGATCCGGGATGTGGCCCGGGCCCAGCAACCTGATGTTCAAACCGAAACCATTAATAACCCAGCTCCGCTAAAGCCTGAACCTCTTCCTGCTCAGCCGGCAGCTCCTGTCGTCATTCGCGAAAAGCAGGCAATCCCCGTTCCATTGCCACTTCCAGTTGTACAACAGGCACCAACTATTGAAGAAAAGTTTGTGACCCGGAAAAAAATACTGGTTAAAGAAATACCGGTTTCAGGTGATTCCCTCTGGCTGCGCTTCTACGACAATGCGGAGATCGATGGTGATTCGATCAGCCTGTTCCTTAACAACAAACTCATCTTCTCACATATCCGCCTCACTGGTAATGCTTACAGCATAGCACTGCCGGTAAATGAACTGGGCACGAGCAGTGAACTGATCATGGTGGCTGAAAACCTGGGCTCCATTCCCCCAAATACCTCTTTTATGGTAGCGGAGGTCGATGGTGTTCGCCACGAAGCACGCCTGGAAAGCACGGAAGGCAGCAGCGCCATGATCCGTTTTGTAAAAAAAGATCCCTGATTATTTAAATGACAATTCCACCAGGATGGGGAAATGATCAGAGGCAAAACGGCCGTTCCATGTCTGTGAGAACGTGGCGTGAGAAAGCACGTTCCATTTTCCTTTCACGAAAATATAATCGATGGGCAGGTTGTCTCTTTCCTTAGGCCCAAAACCATTGAACGTACCTGTGGGGCCATACGCAGGCGTTTTGCTCAATTCTCTTGTGTCAAGCAGATGAAGCGGGTTGGCCTTATCAACCAGCACTTTGATCGGTTCGTCTGCAGGTCTTGCATTGAAATCACCCGTGACGATTACCGGCGTCTTGCCCGCGATGCTATCCACCTTACGCAGCAGCAACGAAGCGCTCTCACGCCGCGCTACCTGGCCTACATGATCAAAATGCGTATTAAAAAAATAGAATCGCTTCTTTGTCTTGCGGTCGATGAACTCGCACCAGGTTACTACCCTGTTCAGCGCCGCATCCCAGCTTTTACTGCCCGGCACTTTTGGTGTCTCTGACAGCCAGAATGTTTCGTTTCGAATCATTTTAACCGCCGTGGTATCATAAAAAACCGCGCTGTATTCTCCTTTCTCTTTGCCATCTTCCCTGCCACCACCTGCGTGACGAAAGCGCGGAAGCAATGTTGCCAGATCCTGCATCTGATCATGCAGGGCTTCCTGCACCCCCAGCACCTGTACACCGTGGTACAACACCTGTGAAACAAGGTTATCCTTGCGGTGTGGCCATGCATTCAGACTGTCGCCTTTATTGTTGTAACGGATATTATATGTCATCACCCGTAATTGCTGAGCGGATACATCGGTGATGACGAATGCCAGTACAAATAAAACAAACAGCCTTTTCATAACAACTTATTTAGTCTTTCCAATAATAGTATGTCGATAAAAGCAGACGCCGCACATCCGCAGTTCGTTGTCAGATCACTACGTTTATCATTTTACCCTTTACAAAGATGATCTTCCTGGGTGCTTTTCCTTCCAGCCATTTTGCCACCACCTCATTTTCCACCACCATTTTCTCCACCTCTTCCTGGCTGGCCGTCAATGACACGTTCATAGTGGTTCGAAGTTTCCCATTCACAGACACCGGGTATTCCTTGCTGGTCTCCATGACATGTTTTTCATCAAACACGGGAAAGTTCGCATCGAGAATCGTGCCTTCATTACCCAGCCTGTGCCATAATTCTTCAGCAACATGGGGCGCGTATGGTGCGAGCATGATAAGTAATGGTTCAAGTACGGCCCGGCTGGTACATTTCAGGTCATGCAGATCATTTACAGCGATCATGAAACCGCTGACACCGGTGTTGAAACTAAATCGCTCCGTCACATCTTCAATCTGCCGGATGGTGCGGTGAAGTACCCGCAGCTCTTCTGCAGTAGGAGTTGTATCAGTCCATACCTGTCCTTTTTGCTCATCATAGAACAAGCGCCATAATTTCCTGATAAACCGGAAGACCCCTTCAATTCCCTTTGTATCCCAGGGCTTACTCATTTCTACCGGGCCGAGGAACATTTCATACATCCGGAAAGTATCTGCTCCATATTTAGCTACAAGATCATCGGGGTTGACCGTATTGTAAAGCCGCTTGCTCATTTTCTCTGTCAGCACGCCGCAGATGTATTTATCATCTTCCAGGATAAACGTCGCATCACTGTATTCTTCGCGCCAGAGTCGAAAAGCTGATGTGTTCAGTTCTACGCCATCCACGATGTTCACGTCTACATGGATCTCATCCGTTTCGTGGTTATCTTTTAGACCGGCTGATACAAACTCATTTTTACCTCTGACGCGGTAGACAAAGCGGCTGCTTCCCTGGATCATCCCCTGGTTAACCAGTTTGCGGTATGGTTCATCGAACCCAATAAGCTCCAGGTCGTAAAGGACTTTGGTCCACATGCGACTGTACAACAGGTGGCCGACCGCGTGCTCGGTACCACCGATGTAGAGATCGACCTGGTTCCAGTAGTCAGAAATATTCCGGTCGCAGAATGTGGCAGCATTATCAGGATCCATGTACCGAAGGAAATACCAACTGCTCCCGGCATATCCGGGCATTGTGTTTGTCTCCAGTTGCCGGTCTGTCCATTCTGCAATATTTGCCAGCGGCCCCTCCCCTTCAGGTCCGGGTTTGTAAGAATCTACTTCCGGGAGTTCGAGGGGCAGTTCGGCATCGGTGAGTGCCACTGCAATGCCGTTCACCCATTTTACCGGGATAGGTTCACCCCAGTACCGCTGTCGGCTGAATGCAGCATCCCGCATTTTATAATTTGTCTTGCGTTGCCCGATTCCTGCAAGTTCCAGTTGCGACACCACAAATTCCCCCGCCTTACGCATTTCCATGCCATCGAGAAAGCCGCTGTTTGTGAGCTTGGCGTCTTTTGTCGGGTTCGCTTCCTCACCGTTGTATGCGTCGCCTATGATGTTAGTGATGGGGATATTGAATTCACGGGCAAACCGATGATCGCGCTCATCTCCGCAAGGCACGGCCATGATAGCTCCTGTGCCGTACCCGGCCAGCACATATTCGGATATCCAAATGGGTATCTCGCGGCCATCTAAAGGGTTGATGGCATAGGCACCTGTAAATGCACCGGTAATCTTTTTTTCTGCCTGCCGTTCCCGTTCGCTCCGCGATTGCACATAGTCAAGATAGCTGTCGACAGTTTCCCTCTGTGCGTCAGTTGTGATACTTTCAACAAGCTCATGCTCCGGTGCGATCACCATAAAATCCACCCCGAAAATGGTATCGGGCCGGGTGGTGTAGACGCGAAGAACAGGGGCGTTTGTCTCGGTCGACCTGATCTTGAAATCTATTTCTGCACCGATGCTCTTGCCAATCCAGTTGGTTTGCATTTCCTTCATGGCATCGCTGTAATCGACCGTTTCGAGCCCGGCCAGCAACCGGTCGGCATATTCTGTAATGCGGAGATACCATTGCCGGAGTTTTTTCCTTACAACCGGAAATCCGCCACGCTCACTCACGCCATTGATCACTTCATCGTTTGCCAGGACGGTCCCCAGCGCCTCGCACCAGTTTACTTCACCAAAGCCACAATACGCAAGGCGGTATTGCATCAGGATATCCTGTTGTTGCTTTTCGTCAAAGGCATTCCATTCCCCAGCAGAAAAAACTGTTGTGGCATGATGTTGATTCGGCATCGGATGGGTGGCATTCCCTTCTTTTCCAAACGCACTGATAAGCTCTTCAATTGGCCGGGCTTTGGCAGCCTGGCGATCGAAAAAACTATTGAAAAGACGAAGAAATATCCACTGCGTCCACTTGTAGTATTGCGGATCGGAGGTACGCACTTCGCGGTCCCAATCGTAGCAGAAACCAATATTATCCAGTTGCTTCCGGAAGTTGCGAATGTTTGTTTCCGTAGAAACAGCCGGGTGAATGCCATGATCGATGGCGTATTGTTCGGCTGGAAGTCCAAATGCGTCATAACCCATCGGGTGCAACACATTGAACCCTTTGAGCCGCTTGAAACGACTGAAAATATCCGAAGCAATATAGCCGAGAGGGTGACCTACGTGTAAACCTGCCCCGCTTGGGTAAGGAAACATGTCGAGCACATAAAATTTCGGTCGGGTCGGGCTGCCTGGCACGGGGTTGCTCACGCGATATGTGCCATTGTTATTCCAGTATTCTTTCCAGCGGCGTTCTATTTCACGAAAATTGTATTCACTGGAATGTGAAGCCTGTCCGGCTGATTTGCTACCTGCGTCGCTCATGATTTTTGTTGCTTGTTAACGGCAGCGTGTTCATGGAAAACCATAAACCGGTCAGGCTGCCGGAGTTTTAACATATATGTTTTTATATATGGCAATATCGATCGGTGTCCTCCGTTTAAAGGGGCAGCAAAAATACTGATTGTTAAGGTGAAACGGCTATTTTTGCCCACCAGGTTGTGCTAATGAGGTGTGGTGGATGACCGGTGAAGTAACCTGCAACCCATTAATTTTAAAATCTAATGCTATGGCTCGGACAGGTAAGGCCTCTATCAAACGCGGCAAACCTTCGTATTTCATGTCCATCCTGGGCGTCACGCTTGTACTCTTTCTGCTTGGCCTGATTGGCTGGCTGGTAATAAATGCAAATAAGCTGGGTAACTATTTCCGGGAAAGTGTGGAGGTAAGAGCGGAACTCCGCGGTGACCTGAACCCCAAGGACAGCATTGCGCTGATGCAATACATTTCTTCCAAACCTTATGTGCGGTCGATTAACTTCGTCAACAAGGAAGATGCCCGCAAGATCTATCTCGGCGATGGCAATGAAAGCTGGGACAATGTACTGGATGCAAACCCGCTGCCCAATATGATCAATTTCAAAGTGCGGACGGAGTACATGAATTCCGATTCGCTTGGATTGATCAAGGCTGACCTGGAGCAACAGACCTATATCAGCGATGTGGCCTACCCGACTGCACTGGTGGAGGATCTCAACAAAAACATACAGAAGATCAGCATATTCCTGCTGGTGGTAGCCGTAATCCTGTCGATCGTGGTGATTATTCTGATCGATAATACCATCCGGCTTGCGATGTTCAGCAACCGGTTCCTGATAAAGACCATGCAAATGGTTGGCGCCACGCGTTGGTTTATTGCCAAGCCTATGAACACGAGGGCGATCATCAACGGCGCGGTAAGCGCTGCCATCGCCATCGTGGCAATCTTCCTGATGATCCTTGTGGCTGAGCGATATTTCCCTGAAATGAAGGCGCTTCATGATAACAACACGCTCATCCTGTTGTTTGCCGGACTGGTACTGATCGGGATATTTATCACACTTTTCAGTACCCATCGCAGCGTGCAGAAGTACCTGAAGATGAAACTGGACGATCTTTACTGATATCCCCGGATGGCCTGCCCTTAGCGGTTTCAGGGATTTTCCTATATTGCGTTTCCAAATTTGATGATATGGCAGAAAATAAGACAGCGGCACCTTCAATGTTTTCCCGGGAAAATTATATCTGGATGCTTGTTGGTGTTGTAGTAATTGCGATCGGTATGTTTATCATGGCTGGTGGCAAAAGTGATCCTGCTAATTTTGATAAGGAAGCGGTGTATCATCCTATGCGCATCACGGTAGCTCCGATCCTTATCCTGGCCGGCCTCGTGATCGAGATCTTCGCGATTTTCCGCAAACCAAAAGCCTGATTTCATTTTTCTACTGAGTAATTACCGGTGCGAGCCGGTTTTTTCATACCCGTACTGAATGCCAAACCAACTTCACCAATGACTATTACGGAGGCTATCATCATCGCCATTGTTGAAGGGCTGACAGAGTTCCTGCCGGTATCATCTACCGGTCACATGATCATCGCCAGTTCGCTGCTGGGTATACATAAAGAGGAATTCACCAAGCTGTTCGAAGTAGCTGTTCAGTTTGGCGCCATCCTGGCCGTAGTGGTGTTATATGCTAAGAAATTTTTCCAGTTCAACCGCTGGCAGTTTTATGTAAAACTCCTGATTGGTGTTTTGCCTGCGCTGGTACTGGGTTACCTGTTCTCTGACAAGATCGATGCGATGCTGGAAAGCCCATTGATCGTAGCCATTTCCCTGTTGCTCGGAGGTATTGTGCTTGTGTTTATAGACAAGGTTTTTCGCAAGCAGGTGATAGAATCCGATGACCAGATCACCTATGGCAAGGCATTTACTGTCGGGCTTTGGCAGACCATCGCCATGATCCCTGGTGTCAGCCGCAGCGCCGCCACGATCATTGGCGGAATGCAACAGAAATTTACCCGTAACCTGGCGGCTGAATTCTCCTTCTTCCTGGCGGTGCCGACCATGTTCGCTGCCACGGTCTATTCGTTGTTCCTGAAGAACTGGAGTGATGGCGGCCTGCCGCGGAAAGGTTACGAGGTGATCCTTTCCAATCGCGATCACCTGGTTGCTTTTATCACAGGCAATGTGGTAGCCTTTATCGTGGCTATACTCGCCATTCGCTTTTTTATAACCTACCTGAAATTATATGGTTTCCGGGTATTTGGCTGGTACCGGATCATTGCCGGCCTGATTCTTCTCCTCCTGCTCGCTTTCCGCGTTATTGAATAAAATACCGTCTCCAGGGTATTAGGGGTCCTTCGCGTTTGCTATACTTTTAAGCTGAATTAGAAATTAAAAATGAAAAATTTGAGTTGCTTTTTCATTTGCTCCTTTCTCATCTGACTTCGAGCCGATTCACTTTTACAAGCCGTCCCTCTCCTAATGCCTGTTTTGTGTAAAAGCAAAATGGGCTTTGTTTTCACACCCATTGCCCGAAATCGCTATTTTTACCCAAACCATCCCACTGATGCAAACTGCCAGTAAGAAGGTTGTGAACGGCTGGGCTATGTACGATTGGGCCAACTCCGTTTACAATCTCGTTATCACGACTACATTTTTCCCCGCTTACTACGCTGCACTGACTTCTCTTGAAAAATACCCCGACGGAGTTCCCTTTCTCGGCAGAAACTTCGTCAATACTGCCCTGAAAGATTATGTGCTGGCCTTTGGGTTCCTGGTGATCGCTCTCCTTTCGCCGATTCTTTCGTCCATGGCAGATTACAAAGGCAACAAGAAAAATTTCATGCGATTCTTCTGTTACCTCGGTGCCTTGAGCTGCTCGATGATCTTTTACTTTGGTTATTTCGACAACAACAATATCTATGCTATCCTGATCTGCTTCATGTTTGCGGGCATTGGCTTTTATGGCAGCCAGGTTTTTTACAACTCCTATCTTCCGGAGATCGCTGCGGAACAGGATCGTGACAGGATCAGCGCAAAAGGGTATTCATACGGCTATATCGGAAGTGTACTGCTTCAACTGGTGGGATTTGGTCTCGTGATGTCCATGGAGGATAAACTACTCGCCCTACAGATTACCTTCCTGCTGGTAGGTGTATGGTGGGTCGGGTTCGCACAGATCACCTTCAATGTATTACCAATCAGCAGCAAATCAGAAAGGAAAGCCAGAAAGCATGTGCTGGTGCACGGTTTTCACGAGCTGAAGATCGTTTGGCACCAGTTGATGAGATTACCTGTGCTGAAAAGATTTCTGCTTGCCTTTTTCCTTTACAGCATGGGTGTACAAACCGTAATGCTGGTGGGCATTGATTTCGGTATAAAAGAATTAAAGCTGGAGGATTCCAAGCTCATCATCGCCGCAGTGATCATCCAGATCGTTGCTATCGGCGGAGCGATTGGCATGTCCAGGCTATCCCAGCGCTATGGCAACCTGCAGGTGCTGCTATTCACAGTTTGCCTATGGATCGGGGTATGCCTGACCGCGTACTTTATTACCACCGAAATACAGTTCTATGTGCTCGCCTCCCTCATCGGGCTGATGATGGGCGGTATCCAGTCGCTTAGCCGCTCCACCTATGCGAAACTGATGCCTGAAACCAAAGACACCGCCTCCTTCTTCAGCTTCTATGATGTGACGGAAAAATTAGCGATCGTCATTGGCCTGTTTGCTTTTGCATTCATTGAGGACATCACGCAATCCATGCGCAACTCGGTGCTTGTTCTTATCCTGTTCTTTGTACTGGGCATGTTAGCGCTGCTGATGGCCATCTCTGGTCAGCGGAAAAAAACAACTGCCCTGGAAAATGACTTGCCTCTATGAGAACATGCGTTAACTGCAACAAGGAAAATCCGGACGATGCCAGTTACTGCTATAAATGCGGACACTATCTCGCTTCGTCCTCGTTAGTTGATCCTGCGCTCTCACCACGAAAGAAATGGTACAGCAGGATCCCTGTCCTCGGTTGGATCGGATTGGGGCTTATTGCCATTGCGGCCTTCCTGGGTGTGATCATTGGCGGGTTCTGGGCAGTAGCAACGGTGGAGGGCATTGCTTCCCTCATTTTTCTCTCGGTTGGTATCTTCCTGTTCGGCGTATTCCGCAAAGGCGTTTTTACCCAGAACAAGATCTTCCGCGCGATTGCTATCGGCTTCTGGGCGTTGATGGGTGCTTCGATCGATCAGACAGGCAACTATCTTTACAATTACCCGGTTGGCATGATCGAATGCCCCAGAGGGACCTATATTTCCCGCAGTGCGAACGTGGCCCACCCGCACGCGGGTGAAACCATGATCACGCAGGAATTCAATTGTTACAATGAAAGCGGGGAATCAGAAAAAACGGTCAACACTTTCGCGATGATGGGATATCGTTTCCTGGAATATATTCTTCTTGCCTATATCCTGATAGGCTGTCGGCAGCTTGTCAACTATCTTCGCAGAACAAAGTCAGGCAGCACATGAAGTTACATACGATCAACACCGGGTTTTTCAAACTGGACGGCGGCGCGATGTTCGGCGTCGTGCCAAAATCGATCTGGAGCCGTATCAATCCTCCGGACGAAAAAAATCTCTGTACATGGGCCATGCGCTGCCTGCTGGTGGAACAGGGAGACCGGCTTATCCTTGTTGACACGGGTATCGGAAACAAACAGGATGAAAAATTCTTCAGTCACTACTACCTCCATGGGGATGATAACCTGGAGAAATCCTTGCGGGAGCTGGGCTATTCGCCGGCTGACATCACAGATGTGTTCCTTACGCATTTACATTTTGATCATTGTGGTGGTTGTATAAAACGCGAGAATGGACAGCTTGTGCCGGCGTTTCCCAATGCCACCTTCCACAGCAGTAATGAACATTGGGATTGGGCAGTAAATCCCAACGACCGGGAGAAGGCCTCATTCTTAAAAGAAAATATTTTACCCATAGAACAAAGCGGCAAGCTTCAGTTATTGGACACAAGAGGCAGGCAACTGGTGCATTTTGCGGAGGATTTTGACGTACGAATTTCATCAGGGCACACAAGAGCGATGATGCTTCCGCAATTGAGATATAAAGGAAAAACGATCGTCTATATGGCTGACCTGTTACCCTCACATGGCCATATACCCTTGCCTTATGTGATGGCCTATGATATGTTCCCACTTACTACCCTGGAAGAAAAAAAGCAGTTCCTGGAAGAGGCGGTGGATAAGGAATACATCCTTTACTTCGAGCATGATCCGCAATACGAATGCTGCACGGTGGAGCGCACGGAGAAGGGTATTCGCCCGAAGGAATTTTTCAACCTTGCCGAGATCTGATTAACGGCGCCTGACCAGTGAGGTCATGGGGTGGCGGAGGTTTTCAAAACTCATCATATCTATCTTCACCTTGCCAACCGCGATGGGGCTTTCGATGCGAACGGGTATGTGATTCTGATCGTCAGTTACCCATACGGTCATATTCTCACCACCTTCGAAGATGGTGCCCTTGATCAGTAATGGCTTGAATTTGATGGCCCGGAATTTCCCATACTTGGTCTTGATCGTTTCTTTACCGAGGTAACGGATATACATGTTATATACTTCGTTATCCAGGAACATGGAAAACGCGATCTTATCATTAACCTGCAGCCGGTTGAAATCGATATTTCGTGCGTAGAAAACAGAGCTGACCACATCCTGCACACATGGGGGAACCTTGAACACACCATCGTTGGTGACGGCCGTGTTTGCCGTTTTATTGAAAGATACATTCTGGTAAATCTTATGACCGCCTTCATTTACATTTCTTATAAATTTCAGTGCCTGCATCGTGGCGGTATCGATGTATGTCTCATAGCGATCCCTGACCTTGTAGAGGAAATCATAGGAAGAGTTCGTTTTTCCATCTCCAATGATATGATAGACGGGTTTACCATTCAGCGTTTCCAGCGTGTTGGTGAATGTAGCGGTACCAGCATTGACGTATACGCCGGCCACAGCATAGTACACAGTATACGCCACTTTTTCACCAGCCTTGAATGCAGTGTTGCGAATGCCGCACATATCCTGGTAAGGCGCCTCAGCACGGGGTACGAATCCGATCAGCGACAGCATCGGGACGATAAATACCTTAGTTATTCCATTCATCTGTGACCTGTTTATCTTTTTTTGTTGCCGGCTCTGCCGGCCCTGTTTCATTTTTATCCCTGAATACCTTTCTTATTCCCAGAATCAGCAAACTACCTGCCAGTGCCGGTACGATGAGGTTGATGAACCAAATACTCACCGATGTAAGACCAATACCAAGTGCATTGCCACTGAACAGGCCGATCAGTTTCAGGCTGACCGTACCCCTCAAACCCAGATCGGTGAACAAGGCAATGGTTGGAATCACTGCCATCACCAGGAACGAGAGGCTTACTGCCCACCAGCATTGCCACCAGGAAAGCGATACATCAAAGATCAGGAACAAAAGATAGTACTGAACTATGAATACGGCAAACCTGAGTGCTGATAAGGACAGGAGTTGTACCAGTAAAGTTGCATTAAATGCCCCCAGCGCTTCCACCAGCCAGGCAAATTTCCGCAGGATTCCCACGCGGTTTATATGACGGACCAGCCATGACAGGCGGAAATAAAATAACGTTAAAAGAACGAGTGCACCGAGCGTACCATACAGGATCACATCCAGCCAGAATATGCTCAACACATTACCCGTTGCAAGGTTCGCGCGGAGAAAGACGATTCCAAGGGCTCCCATCAGCAGGGTGATCAGCAACTGGGTAAGACTGCCTGTAATGGTCAGGGAAATTGCCCGCAACCTGTTTCCTTCCTCCATGTACAACACCCGGCCGAGGTATTCACCAACACGATTCGGCGTGGTGACTGAGAACGAGACGCCGGAAAGCACTGCCTTGAATGCGGTCATGAATCCCACCTCCTGCACCCGCCTTACTGCCACCTGCCACTTCAGGGCCTCGATGCCCCAATTGCAGAACATCAGCAGGATGACGATGATGAAATGCACGATCAGCCCTGAACCCGATGACTTGATGTGTTGCCAGGATTGTTCCAGCCCGGGCTGATGGCGGAGTTGCTGGAAAATGGACCAGGACAGCCAGCAGAAAAGAACAGGTCCAAGGACCCAGCGGATAAATAGGGCGATATTTTTTTTATGTCTACTTTTATCGTTCATTTCCAAACACAGTGACTGGCTTGTCCATCCTGTAAAAATACAGACCCCTTGCAAAAGCATCCGAAAATAATACTCGGCATTGACCCCGGCACCCTGATGATGGGTTATGGGATCATTGAGATCAGCCAGGCCAGGTTGACTATGCGGGAAATGCATACGTTGAAGCTCTCCCCTCGGCTCGATAACTATCATCGCCTGCAGTTGATACACGAGAAGGTTACCTCGCTGATCCAGGAGTTCCGGCCACAGGAGTTTGCCATTGAGGCCCCTTTCTTTGGAAAAAACGTGCAAAGTATGCTAAAGCTCGGCCGGGCGCAGGGCGTAGCCATCGCCGCGGCCATGAGCGCGGGCATACCGGTTACCGAATACTCACCACGTAAAGTAAAACAGTCGATCACGGGGAATGGCAATGCAGATAAAGAGCAGGTCTGGAAAATGCTGCAACATTACCTGAACATCAAAGAAGCTCCCAAATATTATGATGCGACGGATGCGCTGGCGATCGCGCTGTGCCATCATTTTCAGGGCCAAATGCCGATCTCGAAAGCTGCAAAAACAGTGAGTTCCTGGGAGGAATTCGCAAAAAAAAATCCCTCACGCGTCCGTTGAAAGAATGGTTGCTATTTTAATCCCGCTACGATTCGTTGCTGAATTTCCCTCATCTTTTCCTCCGATACTTTCATCTTTGGCTGCGTGAAATTAAGGTCGTTGGCTGTGTTGATGGGGATCAGGTGAAGATGGGCATGTGGCACTTCAAGGCCGATCACTGAGATACCGCAACGATTGCAGGGAAAGTTTGCTTCTATGGACCGGGCAATCGGCTGCGCAAACACCAGCAGGTTGGCCAGGTATTCGGCGGGAAGATCGAAGAGTTTGTCTACAGGCTGCTTTGGCACTACCAGCACATGCCCTTCACGGAGCGGTGCTATGTCGAGAAACGCAAAGAAACGATCATCCTCCGCAATCTTATAGGAAGGAATTTCACCGCTGATGATTTTTGTAAAAATGGACATGTTGCGCCGGGTTTTTGAAAAAAGATAATATATAATATGGTTTAAATATCGCCTCACCACAATATACCGGCAAAAATATTGTTTATTGACAAGCCAGAACAAATGATATCCCGCGGGCAGATACTTCACCCGAACCCGCAGGATTACATAACTTTAACGGCCAAATCAATTCTATGTCAAAAGCTGCCGGCTGCCTCCTTGCGGCCTTGTTTCTTTTCTTTTCCGCCAATGCCCAGGATATCCCTGATGATACGCTCTCCCTCAGCGAGGTGACAATAAGGGCTTTCGAAAAAAACAAGTCGTTTGAAAACGCTCCCGGTGTCCGTGTGATTTATATCACCAATGCCGACCGGAACAATAAAACCTCGCTCGTCCAGGCCTTCAATACCGTGGCGGGTGTAAGAATGGAAGAACGTTCTCCGGGCAGTTACCGGTTGAACATCCGCGGCAGTTCCCTCCGCTCTCCATTTGGTGTCCGGAACGTAAAGGTGTACTGGAATGATATTCCCATTACCGATCCGGGCGGCAATACCTATTTCAACCAGTTTGCCTACAATAATTTCTCACACATAGAAATCGCAAAGGGTCCTGCTGCAAGTATGTATGGTGCGGGAACAGGTGGACTCATTCTCGTCAATAACCTTGACCGCTGGGCGCCAGGCGTCAGCGCTGAATATGTCACTGGCAGCTATGGCCTGCATAATATTTTTGCAACAGCAAAATTCGGGACAACAGAAAACCAGAACCAGGTAACCTATTCGCACAATGAGAACGATGGCTACCGGGTTCAATCCGCCATGCGGCGTGATAACCTGTCCTGGATCTCGCGTATCCGCGTGTCAGGGCGGCAGGAGATAACGGGTTCGCTGCTGTTCAGCGACATGTATTATCAAACACCGGGCGCTCTCAACGCAGCAGAGTTTGCCGCAAACCCGAAAGCTGCAAGACCCGCGGGTGGCGGATTTCCAAGTGCCGTCAATGCAAAGGCTGCCATCTACCAGAAGAATCTTACAGCCGGCTTCACAAGCCGCTATGCATTCACGGAATCATTTCATAATGTAACCACGCTGTACGGCGCGTTCAACCAGGTGAAAAACTCTGCCATCCGCAACTACGAAAGAAGAAATGAGCCCCAGTTCGGCGGACGCACCCTGTTTTCCTGGAGAAAACCGCTGGATGCTGCCAACGAACTGAAACTGGTAGCCGGCGCTGAGTTTCAGCAGGGCTATTTCAATACGCAGGTGGCCAGGAACCTGAATGCCGCCCCGGATACCATACAAACAAACGATGACATCAGCTACACAGCATTGAGTGTCTTTGTGCAGGGCGATATCAGCTTTGCGGACAACTGGGAAGTGACGGCCGGACTGAGCCTCAACCGGAACAAGGTTTCATTTTCACGCCTTTCCTCCTATCCTGTTCTGCAACAACGCCGGACCTATGATAATGAACTTGCACCCCGTATTTCGGTGACGAGAAAGATCGGTAAATCTTTTACTGCAGTGGCTACGGTATCAAGAGGATTTTCACCACCAACCATCGCAGAACTGCTTCCATCAACCGGCGTGATCAGCACCGATCTCGAAGCCGAGGAAGGATGGAATTACGAATTGACCCTTCGCCAGTTTGTACTTGGAAAGCGACTTAAACTCGAAGCCACGGGGTTTTATTTCAAACTGAACCAGGCATTGGTTCAACGACGTGATCTGAGCGGTGCAGATTTTTTCATCAATGCCGGTGATGTAAAACAAAAAGGGGTTGAGCTGAGCGCTGATTATATGTATACACCAGCCAGGAACAGGTTTATTGATAATGTCAGCATCATGGCTGCCTACACCTATAATCATTTCCGCTATGGCGAATTTGTAAAAGGTGTGGATACATTTTCTACAAATAAAGTTCCCAGCGTTCCGGCAAACAGTTTCTCCTTACTGGCGGACATCACGTTCAAGCGCGGTATTTATGTTAACCTCACCTGGTTCAATGCGTCACGCATTTACCTGAATGATGCAAACACTGCATTTGCAAAAGGCTATGAAGTTGCCGGTGCAAGGCTTGGCTGGAAAACGAAATGGGGCAACAAAACAAAAACCAGCATTTACGCTGGTATTGATAATATCTTCGATGAGGTGTATAGCCTCGGGAATGATATCAATGCTGCAGGTGGGAGATATTACAATGCAGCCAACCCCCGGAACTATTATGCCGGGATCGCCATACAGCTAAACCCCGGCAGGAAGTGATCAGGTTGTGATCTTCTCAATGTTGAATTTGATAAGACCGGCGGGTGCCTGGACCTCTGCGGTCTCGCCAACAGTCTTGCCAAGCAGTCCTTTTCCGATCGGCGATGAAATGGAGATCTTTCCCGCTTTGAGGTCGGCTTCTTTCTCGCCAACGATCTGGTAAGTCACCTGCTTTTTTGTATTCAGATTGGTGACCGTCACTTTTGTAAGTATGGATACCCGGCTGGTATCGATATTTGATTCGTCAAGCACCCGGATATTCGCCATGGTGCTTTCAAACGCGGCGATTTTTGCTTCCAGGATACCTTGCGCTTCTTTGGCAGCATCGTACTCTGCATTTTCTTTCAGGTCACCCTTTTCCCTTGCTTCGGCAATAGCGCGGCTGGCTGCCGGGCGGTCAACACCTTTCATGCGCTGCAGCTCGGCTTTCATTTGTTCCAACGTCTCCTTCGTTACATACTGAATCGCGCTCATAGATCCTCCTTTGGTATTAATGAAAAAAATAGCAACGCCCCAGTAGTTAACTGAAGCGTTGCGATTGGATCAAAGATATTAAAGTTTTTTAGAACAATATCTAACGCATTCCTAATTTTTGAAGCAGCACCTCCGCCATTTTCACGCTTGCCTCGAAGCTGTAACCCGCTATGTGCGGGGTTAAGATAACATTCGGCTGGGCAAGCAGCCAGTTAATCTGCTCCTGCTCTGACGCCGTATAAGTCTCCAGCTTTTCATTCTCAAGGACGTCCAGTCCCGCCCCCCTTAGCTTGCTCTCTTTCAGCGCCATGATAAGATCCGGAGTACTGATCACCTTGCCCCTCGACGCGTTGAGGAGATAGGGCTGCCTTTGCAGACTGTTGAAAAATGACGTATTGCCCATGTGCAGGGTCTCGCTGTTCAGGGGTACGTGGAAGCTGATGACATCTGCATACCGCGCGATCTGTTCCAGGTTTGCTTCCTTGATATACCCGCCCCCGAACCCGAACTTATATTTATCATAAGCAAGCACGGTTACATTGAATGGCTGCAGCAGGCTTACAAATGTGGAGCCGGTATGTCCATAACCGATCACACCTACCGTCTTGCCTGAAAGCTCGGTCCCCCGGTTCTCATCCCGACGCCAAAGACCCTGGCGGATTTCCTCCTGCGATGAGTTTATCTTATTCATCAGGTTTAGCAACAACCCGAGTGAATGTTCAGCCACGGCAAGCCTGTTTCCTTCCGGGCTGCTGACACACTTGATCCCCTGTGCTGTTGCATATTCCACATCGATCAATTCCATGCCACTCCCGAGTCTGCCGATCCATTTGAGCTTATTTGCTCTTGATAAAAGTTCCCGGTTGATGGGCAATCTGGTTGTAACCACGAGTCCCTCCAGGTCATGAATCCGGGTAAGCAGCTCATCGTAAGTGATGGCTGGTTCATAGAAAACCTCGTAACCATTCTTGCGCAGTTTGTCCGCCAGGAGCTCATGTGCCTTGCCGGTGATGATAACTTTGTTCATTGATTATTGGATCGATTTATTTTAATCGAAATGTGAGTTCCGCAAATTGCTCAACCGTAAGTTGTTCTGCCCGCTTATCAAACAATGGATCTTTCAGCACCTCGCTGTCGAAGATACCTTTCACGGCATTGCGCAATGTTTTTCTTCTTTGATTAAAAGCAGTTTTCACAACCAGAAACATATCTTTCTCTGAACGCATGACTGGCGGTGCAGGATTCGGCAGCAGCCTGATCACGCCACTTTGAACTTTGGGTGGCGGGTTAAACGCCTGTGCATCTACATCAAATAAATATTCGACAGTGAAGAACGCCTGCATGAGTACACTCAGCACACCGTAGACCTTGCTGCCCTCTTTTGCTGCGGCCCGCTCTGCCACTTCTTTTTGAAACATGCCTATCACGCACTGTACGTCTGCTTTCCAGTCGAGTATCCTGAATAGTATCTGGGTGGAAATGTTATAGGGGAAATTTCCAATTACGGTAAATGGTCCACTGAACGGCTGTTCAATATCCAGGAAGCTGGCTTCGATGATCTTTCCGCGCAGCGATGGATATTTTTCCTGCAACCAGGCTACCTTTTCAGAATCCAGTTCTACCGCCTTGAAGCTGTAGCTGTCGTCCGTAATCAGGTATTTCGTCAGTGCACCACCACCGGGGCCTACCTCGAGCAACTGCGTGAAGGGATGCTCGTGGAGGGCAGCAACAATTTTCCGGCTGATATTCTCATCCTTCAGGAAATGCTGCCCCAGTGATTTTTTCAACGTGTACATGATATACAAATGTACATCAATTCATCGCGGACGCCTGTTTACTCTTTTACAAACCTGGTGATGCCCAGCAACTCACCCTGGCGGCCACGGACACGCAATACGAATACCTGACTGGCGTAAGCCGAGGTATTCACCTGGATATTGTTTGCTCCCGTTATTGCCTCCTTCCTGTAAATGATCTGACCGGAGAGGTTACTGATCTCGATATTCACCGGCTGCTGAATGGCCGTGACAAGTTGTATGGTAAGCTGATCGCTCGCAGGATTGGGGAAACAGCGTATAAGAAATCGGTTGGGATCATAATAAATGTTGATCACTTTGCTGAATGAGTATCTGCCATCCGTATCCACCTGCCTGATCCGGTAAAAATTATTTCCTCCCGCCGGGGATACATCGAGGAAAGCATACGGCAACAACGTCACCTGGCCCAATGCCGTCCAGGTAGTACCATCATTTGATCGTTCAACTATGAAATGGCTGTGGCGGTTATCTGCGATGGCGGCCCAGTTCAGCTCGGCCTGGCCCGATATATTCAAACGTCCGTAGAAGTCAAGGAACTCGACCGGCAATGTAATCAGCGGGTCTGTTGTTTTTACGACCATGATCTCATCGATGTAGAACCCGTCATCTTCACTGAATGCAAAACTATTGGCAGCGCCGGAAGTGAATACGAAACGAAGATATACCTGCGCATTGCCATTATAAACTGAAAGGTCGAACAGTTCACGCGTCCACTCTTCCCTGATACCGGTCAATGCCGGCTGGCCATTAATGGTACTACCGTCTAATGTACCCGGCTCCTGCACGGTTGTGTTGCCAGGAATGGCTGTCCAGTTGGTGCCGTCTGTTGAAACCTGGACCTGGAGCTTATCGCGAAAATTTTCAGCCCGGTGTTTTACCCAAAAACTCAATGTGGCTGATGTTGCATTATTCAGATCGAATGTATTCCGATAAGTGATGGTGCGCGTTGTGCTGGCGGGATAGTTTCCGCCAGGCGACTCCGACATGGCCCGGCTGCTGCCGCCGCCGTAGCCTGTACCTGCAGCGGTAAGGCCCCATGATGAAGTCGTCCAATTGGTAGTAATGGCTCCATCGAGATTATCATACAGGAGTTGCTGGGCATTGTAAAATTTGGTAACAGTATCATACCAGGTGATCCCACCGGTTTCAATCTTCCAGGCAAAGCGAACCCGTTGGCCATTTGTCAAACCTGCTGGTAATGTATAGGGAACGCTTCCCGTCACAGCATTGCCATAGGTTGGGATGGTGCTGATAACCGGGGAGCCCGTTACCGTTATATTCTGAAGAGGAAGCAGCGTTACGGTCACAGGATCATTCTTCAGGCCGGTGCGGATCATTTCAAATTGCATTGATCCTGCTTTTGCGTTCAGATTTAACGGCGAGGCATCCTGGAGGTTTACGTAAGAGCCGGCGGCAAGCAGGAGTTGCAGGTTCTGGAAAACGATCCCTTTACAAAGATTGATGATCTGGCTGGCAGGAGGCCAGAAGCTGCCATTTGCGCCGCCTGTGCCACCACCTGCGCCACCTTCGCCGGTCAGACCCATCACTTTTCCTTTGCTGGCCACTTCACCTTTCAGCATCCAGTCCTTCACTCCCCCGGCCACTTCATAGTCAAGCGCTTCATAACTATTTCCGGCACGCATCCCATTGTATTTGCCCATGGCAGCGGCGATATGGGTGTAGAATTTTCCATCAATGGGGGCCATTACGTTGGAGGAAAGACTCGGCCTGCCGAAAGGCAGGGAGTAATATGGACCGTAAGCATGCTGATCGATCATCGCGGTGAGGTGATGAGACAAAGTAAAGTTGCGGATCGCCTGAGTCTCTGGTTCGGAAAATGCAGATGGCCCGTAATAAGTGCCTGCAGCGTAACTATTGCTTCCGCACGAGTTGGGATCACCCTGGATAGGTGCGCTGCAATTTCCCCAGTCAACACCCCAGTTACGGTTGAGATCAACGCCCTCATCACTGCCGGGATTGTTTCGCCGGTTCTTTCTCCAGCCTGCGCCGGCACCGCCATTGAGTCGATTGTATTCCCATCCATCGGGATTCATACAGGGCACTATGAATATTTCCCTGTTATTGACAACGTCATGTATACGGGTATCAGTTGAATAGAACTGGCAAAGATACTGCATGAAAAATATCATGCTTGATCCACCGATCGCTTCCCGCGCATGTTGAAGGCCGAGAAACAAAACTTCGGGTTCATCCTCGTCGGATGCCACCGCATCGGATATCTTGATGCACCAGATATTCCGCCCCTCATGCGTCAGCCCCAGGGAGGTCTTGCTCGCAATGGTGGGGTAAGCCGCGACGAGTGCGTCCATGGCAGCTTCCATCTGGGCAAAACTATAATAGCCGCCAAAGCCTGATTGTACGGTAAAGGCGGTGGGCTTAGGGATGATGCGATCCACCGTGCTGTTTGGCTGCTCAAAGGCATAACGCGAAGCATCGTTCGGCTGTCGGGAGAACCAGGCCCGGTTTTGCTGCTCAAGATCAGCAATGATATCGTCAACAAGAATTTCATATCGTGTGCGCGATGTCTGCAGGCGTTGCATTTCCCGGGACCCAAGTTCGGTAACTATGGCCCCGTCTTCAGTGACCTGGTAGTGATCGATTTCCAATAAACCAATGAGTGCAGAACGCTCGGCTTTGGAAGGAGATGCGTAAATTTTTACGGAGCTGAACTTATGCTGTGCATGCAAGGCCAGCGGGAAGGTAGAAACCAGTATCAGGTAGCGGAGGATAGTTTTCATAGAAATAATTTTGTACTGATTACGCTATCCAATATTAATAATTCCGCTACTGAAAGGCGTTGAACTCACAACAAATCCGGACAAATCAGGTAAAAGCACCCGCCATGCTGATCTGAAAAGTCCTTGCAGGAATGTGAGTTTGTCGACGCACAGGAGGCTGTTTTTCGAAGGGTTTCACCATGCTGAGCACGTTGCATAAAAAAACCTCTCCCGGAATGGAAGAGGTTTAAAAATATGCCTGGGGCGATAAGTTAGAGCTTCTGCACTTTTACTTTTTCATCGATACCGCCACCGGTTACATTCAGGTAGTAGATACCCGCTGCGAGATGACGGATGCTGATGTTAAAGAGATTGCTTCCTTTTTTCATGAAGACCTTGCTGTGCATAATCACGCGACCGGTGTTGTCAGTCAGTGTCCACTTACCTTCACCATCAGTAATAGCTTTCGCAACTACTTTCGTTTCATCAGGAGTGGGGTTTGGAGACACTACGATGCGGCTTGAGATATCGGCGAGAGATACAAGTACAATTTGAGAGTATTTGTATTCACCATCTGCGTCCACCATTTTGAGTCGGTAGTACAGTACCAGTGTTTGTTGTGCACGTGCATTGTTGTCGTCAAATGAATAGTTAGTCTGACCTGTCGTATTTCCGCTTGCAGCTACGGTGCCTATATCAGTGAAAGAAGAACCGTCGATGCTTCTTTCGATCACGTAATTGCTGGTATTCACTTCGTGTGCAGACTGCCAGGAGAGTTTCACACCAGTGGTGTTGAGAGCACCGGTGAAGGTGATCAGCTCCTGGGGAAGGGTTGAGTTGGCTGCGTTGGCAAAGAAGAAGCTGGAGAATGATGCCAGTGAGTTTGCCTGGAGCACGTGTCCATTTCCATGCGTGGTACGGGCAGTAACGGTAACAGCTGTACCGGCCATGGTAGTACCGATGGTGCTGGTGCAGGTATTGCTTGCTGTTTTGAAGATGCCCAGGTTAGTGATCGTGTTGATCCCGCTCGGCTGAGAATTGGAATTGGTTGCGTTCTTGATCGCCTGGAACTCAGCGTCTGTAATATAAAGCCTGATGCGAACGGGGGTAGAAGGTTGTACATCGGGTTTGATGGTGATGTTCCGGTCAAGATAAAGGCGTTTTGCCCCGTCTTCACGAACAGCGCCGGCATTTTTAAAAATGGTAGTTCTTACAGTATCGAGGCTATTTCCGTTTGCATAGATCTCGGCGATGATGTTACTGTTGGTGTCCGTGATCGGTACCCATACGTTCGTATTACCGCTTGCCGTGTTGATCACGACATAATTTGCATTTTCGCAGGTATTTGCTTTACCGGTGGCGATCGGGATAGATGTAGGAATCTGGCTGGCGAAAGGTGTGGTAGCACTTGCATTGTACCCGATGAAGGTATACTTCTGGATACAACCACCGCAGGCACTGACGATCGGGTTGGTGGCACCAGGTCCGGATGTGGTCGGAGATCGGTCAATTGACACGTAGAGATCACGGCCATTGGCGTGAACAGCCACGTCACGGAATTTATTGGTGCTATTGAAATAACTCACCGTGTCGCGACCGTCGATCGGAACGACTGTCTGGCCGGTCGGATCAAGTTTCAGCCGAACGATACGTCCCTTTTTGAGACTTGTCATCAGCAGGGAGTTTTTCCATCCGGGGATAAGACTGTGTGTATAGATGCCCATGCCCGATGGCGCTTCGGAAGCCCAACTACCATTGGCGTTGTACGCATTGCTGGTATTGTTATAAATATACTGTATGGAATTTACGATACTGGTTGTCCCTTTGATCGTGTCATAGAATGAATAGATTGGATCGCGATAACTGTCAGGGATTGCTGCATTGATCGAGTTAACGTTTGCGTTCTCACTGACGATCAACGGCAGCGTACTGTTCGTACCACCAGAATATGGATAACGGATCTGGCCGGCTCTTGCTCCGTCGTAGTTACCGTCATTATAACCGATTACAAGCGGGTGACCATAGTTCTTTTGCTTTTCAATGATGTTCAGTTCATCGTCACTGAATGGTCCATGTGAAGATCCATAAAGTATGTCTTTGCCATTGATCCGTGCATAGGCAAACCCCTGGTTATTACGAATACCTGTCGACCAGACAGCGCTTTGAGTGGCGCCATTGAATGGGTTGGTACCATCAGGCGTGCCATCGCTGGGGATCCATGCATTCAGACCGGCGTCGCCATCTGATTCCAGGTTGAAGCGAAGAATTTTGCCATCGTATGAATTTACCTGTTGCGATTTATTCCAGCGGTCAATGTTACCAAACTGGCCACCGCCCTGATCGCCTACAGCATAGAAGAGATAGTTCTTATTACCAACAGGCGCAATGATCATGCGTCCGCTGTTGTGGTCATTGCTACCGCGGATCGTATCACAAAGCGCCACCGGGCTGCGAAGCATGCCGGCGCTGTAAGTAAACCGAACCACCCATGTGCGAAACAATGGCCCTGCGATATACTCGCCGGAGATCGTTTGGTTGTTTCCGACATAGGTGTGTACATAAGCGATGTATACAAATTTCTTGGCGGGGTTGGTTTGGAATTCCGGGTGAATAGCCAATCCCATAAGACCGCCCTGGGGGGATACTGCACCACCGGTACCGGGAGTGAATGCCCTGCGCCATTTGGTAGTGGGTGAAGATGCAGGATCCTGGAAGGTAAGCAGGTCAAGGATAATGCGGTTGCCGCCATTTTGCGGGTGCACTTTTCTCACTTTATAGCCATTGTCCCCAGCCGTGGCTGAAGATGCGGCTTCGGTGATCCAGAGAGAGTCATCGTCACCATAAGTTACTTCCCACGGATCGCGCAGGTTGGTTGAGGAAGGTACAAGGTCGGTTTTGATAAATACTTCGTTCATACGGCCGGCATCAACCTGGGCCATCGAACTGATGGAGATAGAGCATAGCAATGCGAGAAAGAGCAGTGGCTTATTCATCATAGTGGATTTTGAGAGTGCAAAATAATAAGCAAAACTTAAAATGTTAAGAGTATTTGCACTTAATGTGAGTAGTAGATACCCGTATTTATTTAGGGTACTCTTTCTATTGTTACTAAGGGTTTATTTTAATTCTTTTGTAGAATCAATATCCGAAAAACTAATTGATTCCACTTATGAATTTCCCCATCCGCACCACCGCAAGATGGACCGTCCTGTTCAGCCTTGTATTTCTAATCCCCTACTTTGGTTCGTCACAGGTAAATAATTTATGTGCGAACGCAACTACGATCGTCTCCTCGCCTACCTGCGCAGGAGTTGGCAACAATGTGCCAGGAACGCTAACAGTTGCCACCACTTATACTGCTGTTACGGCGGCCTGTGGGTCATCCAACAGGGATGTCTGGTTTTCGTTCGTTGCCAAGACGACCAACCCGACCATTAGTATCACTACGTCGACGATTCCCGATATAGCGATCCAGCTATATGGAAACACCTGTGCTACACCAACCAATCTTGGGTGTGGATCAACGTCCATTAATGCCACCGGACTTACCCTGGGAGCTACCTACC
Organism: Bacteroidota bacterium; assembly: GCA_023430465.1. Classification (GTDB taxonomy): domain Bacteria; phylum Bacteroidota; class Bacteroidia; order Chitinophagales; family Chitinophagaceae; genus JAEZAM01. Next base: position 29,656 of record JAEZAM010000113.1, read on the forward strand.
GCATACGTGTTTATTCGGTATCAAATGCTGTTGGAGCATTCAATATCTGTGTGACCGATCCGGCACCAGTTAATAATGAGGCAGTAGGTGCAATTGAATTGACATCCGGCCTGACTTGCATCAATACTACTGGTAATATGTATGCATCAACTGCATCTTCGAATGCGGTAGCTCCATGTACCGCTCCGGTTATTACGGACGTGTGGTATAAATTTGTCGCCAGCACGGTTGAACATACCATTACGCTCAGTGGTGTAGGCGCTGGTGTGGGAACACCTCGCATGCAGTTGTTTTCAGGCACACCCGCAGCGCTGACATCAATAGCGTGCGGAACAACAAGTCTTAATCCAACGACACTGATCCCCGGCCAGACGTATTACCTCCGGATTTACCAATCATCTGGTTTAGCACCGACCACCAATACCAATGCAGGATTCAGCATTTGTATTACGCATCCGCTTTCGAATGATGATTGTTCGGGAGCGATCTCTCTTCCGGTGAATTCAACTTGCAGCCAGACCTGGGGAACAATCGTTAATTCAACCGTATCGGGAGTTGCCGCAACATGCGGCGGTGCGCCCGGTGTTGATGTATGGTATAAATTTACTGCGGTTGCAACAACAGCCACGATTGATGTCACAAACTTTGGCACCAATTTCCCTACTCGACGCCTTCAGCTTTTTAGCGGGAACTGTACATCGCTTACATCCATTCAGTGCGTGAATGGCGGAGGAGGCACACAATCAATTGCAGCTACAGGGCTGACTATCGGGACCACCTACTATATCAGGGTGTTCAGCTCATCGACAACTGCACCGACAACTCTTGGAGATTTCAGTATATGTGTGCGAACCGCCGCTACGAACATTCCTCCACGGTATGGTAACAGCTACGTGAACATCAGTAAGCAAACAACAGGTGGTGTGGTAGAACAGGGAGATACACTGGAGATCCGTATGGCCGTGTATTACCAGGGAACAACAAATCTTTACCGTCCAAGATACCTGGATAGTCTGCCAACCAATACGGCTATGGTAACTACAGGCCCCTCCGCTAATATTCGGGTGATCAGCAATGAAGGTGTGGCACAGCAAACATATACGCTTGCTGGCGGGGATGATGCCGCAACCTTCGTTCCAACTCCGGCTGCAGGAACCTATCATATCCGGATGAACCTGGGCTTTGGCGCCGGTTTCCTTGGAGGCGTGCCCACAGCAAACACACTAACCGACCTGGGCGGTACCGCCTCATCAAGAATGGTGTCTTCCGATTACCCGCGTGCATCAGGCGCATTACTTTTTGCCACTGCATTCCGTGTGCGGGTGACAGGTGCACCTGGACAAGTGATCCGTCTTGGTACAGGCAAATTCATCTACCGCGTCGGTTCAGCAGCCGGAACTGAGCTCACGCTGAATGCCGTCCCATATGAAATTCTGATCAGCACGCCTCAATCGCTTTGCGCAAACGCAACTGGTCTGAATGATGCAGAGGAGTTCAGTGGTACTTTCGGTCATGGTACAGAACTTGCCAGAACCTCGGATCTCCGGTACCCGATCGATGGCTATACATTCGTAACCCCGTCGCAGAACCAGGCAATCGGTGATGGTCAGTATGGAATCGTAAAAAATATGAGCCCGAGGAACGGTACCAACCCGAACGCATCCCGCCAACCGAACTGTACCCCTACTCCACCAGTCGCAAACGACCAGTGTGCGATGCGAATGTTCGGCGGATACTGGGATATCCTGGGTGACCATACCGGTACTAATAATTCATCGGGAAATGCTCCCCCCGCTGCCGCTACGGACGCAGGATATATGCTGGTGGTGAATTCCGATAACGTACCGTCTACGGTTTACAGGCAATCACTGAACAATCTTTGTCCAAATACTTACTATGAATTCTCTGCCTGGGTGAAGAACATCTGCAGCGTTTGCGGCGTGAACACCCTGGGAACCCAAACCAACCTTCCCGGTGTAAATCCCAACCTCACGTTTGTACTTGACGGCGTCGATCGCTATAGCACCGGTGAGATCGCTTACGCAAGTGGCTGGGTAAAGAAAGGATTTGTATTCGTTACAGGGCCGAGCCAGACAAGCCTCAACCTGTCTATCCGCACCAACTCGCAGGGCGGTGGTGGTAATGACTGGGCCATCGATGATATCTCCATCGCAACCTGTCTGCCAAACATGAGCTACTCACCATCTCTGAATCCGACAGTGTGTGAGGGTAACCCGCTGGTGTTGTACGATACCATTCGCTCCTACTTTGATAACTATACGCATCACCAGTGGCAGGAAAGCGCTGATAATGGCCTTACCTGGTCTGACCTTGGTGGCACACGTGACAGCGTAGCCGTATTCAATCCCGGTGCGAACGCTTATCAATATGTGACTACTTATACCATTCCTCCTACCAGCAGCACCGACAGCGGTAAACTCTATCGGGTACTGGTCGCCACATCAAGCACCAACCTCGCCAATGCGAACTGTCGTGTAACAGATGGGGTGAGTATCATTAACCTTAATGTACAGGATTGCGGACCGGTATTACATACCGACCTGTTTGCCTTCAATGGCAAGCTTGTAAATGACCGGGCAACGCTAAGCTGGATCACGACGAAAGAAGAATCGGCACTTACCTACCTCGTCGAGCGGAGTTCCGGTGGAAATATATTCACGACGATCGGCAGCGTGCCGGGCTGGAACAACGGATCAGACCGAAACAACTATAGCTTTAATGATCCACAGGATATCGGCGGAAAAGTTTGGTACCGGATCGTGATCGTTACGCCTGCAGGCAAGAAGAAATACTCGAACGTTATTCAACTGAGAAAAGGAATGAGTGAGTTTGATTTTGGAAACGTAGTGAATCCATTCAACCAGAGCCTGGGTTATGACATCGTGGCGCCGGCCAATGGAACGATACAGGCAGACATCATCGACATGAGTGGTCATGTGGTGAGGTCAGCAAAGCAGGTGGTGTTTACGGGTGTCAACAGCCTCGCCATCGGCAACACGCAAGGATTGCAATCAGGCATGTACACACTGCGGGTGATATACAAAGACCAGGTGATCACACGGAGAATACTGAAGACTAACTAATCTGTCCATCCTCAAATAGTCAAGGAGACCTTCGGGTCTCCTTTTTTCTTGTCCTGCTCTGGCGTTGGTTCACGCAAAGCGCGCAAAGTGAGTAAAGCACGCAAAGCATTGCTTATGGGCTACTCAGGGACCGGGGCGTATCCTTCAATTAAAAATTAAAAATGAAAAATGAAAAAAATCTGGAATTCGATCTCGCTCTCTTTATCGCTTTCAGTGAGCAGGCATCCCGATTTGAGGGCCCTTCGATACGCCCATTCGCTGCGCTCATGCGCTACTCAGGGACCGGGGGCGTATCCTTCAATTAAAAATTAAAAATGAAAAATGAAAAAAATCTGGAATTCGATCTCGCTCTCTTTCTCGCTCATAGAGAGCAGGCATCCCGATTTGAGGGCCCTTCGATACGCCCATTCGCTGCGCTCATGCGCTACTCAGGGACCGGGGCGTACCTGTTGAATTACTAATTAAAAATGAAAAATGAAAAAAATCTGGAATTCGATCTCGCTCTCTTTCTCGCTCATAGAGAGCAGGAATCCAGCACCCTTCGACAGGCTCAGGGCAAGTCCAGCATCCGACATCCAGCATCCAGCATCCAGTATCCAGTCCCCAGCCCCAAGCCCCAGCATCCCAACTTCAATATCACTCCGGTCTCAACTCCTCATCTTCCATCCGCGCGAAGACCTCGGGGTTTAGCTTTTTGAGCGGGTTGCTGCGATTGTTGTCGAATGTAGCCCTGCGGTTGATGATATCAACACATTCAAATATGGAAGCAAGAAATGAAGAAGGGTCTGCTTTGTCTTTTCCGGCAATATCGAACGCCACCCCATGATCAGGTGACGTGCGGACCACAGGTAAACCCGCGGTATAATTAACCCCCTCGCCAGAGGCAAGTGCTTTGAATGGTATAAGGCCCTGGTCATGATACATGGCGAGAACGGCGTCAAACTTTTCATGGTGACGTCTCGCAAAGAACGCATCTGCACTAAAAGGACCCACCACCAGCATATTATTGTTTTTGGCCTCCTTGATCACGGGGCGGAGAATGGTTTCCTCTTCTTTTCCGATCAGTCCTTCATCGCCTGCGTGGGGATTGAATCCCAGCAGCGCAATACGTGGCCTGTCAATGCCAAAATCACGTTGCAGGGAACGGTGCATGATGGTCAGTTTGCTCAATATGTTTTCCCTGGTAATGTACTTCGCCACATCAGCCACCGGCACATGCTCCGTTACAAGACCAACCCGGAAGTTTCCGGCACAAAGCATCATCACCACATCATTTGCATTGAACATGCTGCGGAGAAATGGTGTATGCCCGGTGAAACTGAACTCCGCTGACTGGATGTTCTTCTTATGAACAGGCGCTGTAACAAGCCCGTCGATCTGCTTTTGCTTCAATGCTGCCACTGCTGTCTGCAGCGAAAGGACAGCATATTTTCCGCCGGTTTCGTTCAACTGACCAGGTGTGATGGCGATATCCTCTTCCCAGCAGTTGAACACATTTACCTGTTTATGGCTGAGTTTGGCAAAATCCTTCGTGGTCTGGTAATTGAAAGTGGCCTCGGGAATCGATTTCTTATAGAAATTAACTGCTTTATGTGAAGCAAAGATCACCGGCGTGCAATGATCCATAATCCGGGCATCAGAAAAAGTCTTGATGATGATCTCCATCCCAATACCGTTCAGATCGCCACAGGAGATACCAATTACGGGCTTGTGCTCTGTCATGTTGTGCAAACTTTCGATAAAAGTAACGGGTTTCACGGAAAGCGGCAAAGCCGCGTGGCAGATCCCCTGTCACAATCGACAATGGATCAGTTTCTTTGGTCACGAAATTGCTGAACCGCATCTCGTGAAACCCGCACCGTCAGTGTTTGAGCACTCGTCTGACTATCATCCGGTCTTTCGCGATCACCCGCAGTGTATAAATCCCTCCGGCTAAATGACCAGTCTGATCAAAGCTGAAGTGATTCACTCCGGCAAATGCCATCCTGCTGCCGGCCAACACTGTTTTTCCATTCATATCCACCAGCTCAAGCTGAACCGGTGCGTTTGCAGGCACGGCGATATCAAATGACAGTGAGCTTTTGAACGGATTGATCACATTCACGAACTGGAGATCAGTTGCCTGCCGCTGCAATTGGATCACGGCAGAATATTTCTTCCGGCCCGTTGATGTCACCATAATGATCCTGTACCATGTTTTTCCTGTGAGCACTACGGGATCATCGAACACGTACTGGTTAAATTCTGAGCCATTAACCAATGCCTGCTTCGTTCCGGCGGTGGTGAAGATATATCCGTCAGTACTGCGCTCGATGATATATTGAAGACCTTGTTCTTCTTTTGAGGTTGTCCAGTTAAGTTGTCCAAAGCCGTTCACCAGTCGCCCATTCAGGCTCAGCCATTCTGTATTCAATACCGGTGTGCAATCCTGTACGGCCAGGTTGATGATGCTGATACCATCGGTCACACGGCAATCCGGGTTAGCCAGGTTGGTTGCCGAAGTAGCCACGAGCACGCGGTAAAGCTTGCCACTATCCGTCACGGTAGTTGGCGGGATGGTATAGCGTGTGATATACTCATATGAGTTGGTAGCCGGGTTGAATACCGAGACACTATCGCGCGGGGCACCGAGATCCGTCCATGATGACCCTCCGTCTGTACTTTCCTGCCATTGGTGATGGGTATAGTTATCGAAATAAGATCGGATAGTATCATATAATACCAGTGGATTTCCTTCACACACCGTTGGATTCAGCGAAGGCGAATAACTCATATTCGGAAGGCATGTGGCAATTGATATATCATCCATTACCCAGTCGTTGCCTCCACCACCCTGGCCGTTGTTACGGATAGAAAAAGTGAGGCTGGTTTGTGATGGGCCTGTCTGGAAAACAAATCCTTTCTTTATCCAGCCCGTCGTATCGATCTCGCCCGTATTATACCTGTCCACATCATCAAGGATGAATGTAAGATTAGGATTCACACCGGGTCGGAAGGTCTGCGAGCCAATTGAGTCAACCCCGCAATTGGGACAAATATTTCTTACCCAGGCTGAAAATTCATAAAAGGTGTTTGGACAAAGGCCTGTTACAACCTGGCGATAGGCTTCGGATGCAACATAGTCAGCATTTACCATAAGCATGTATCCACCCGGATCGGTAGCTGCAGGAGGTGCATTGCCGATTGCATCATTGGTACCGGTATGATCGCCATCAATATACCAGTGACCATTGAACATCCGGTTGATACAACTGTCTTGCGACGGCAATGGACCGGTGCAATTACCGGCCCGGCGGGCATTGCGATAGGTGCTGCTACGGGGACTCGAATTTTTCACAATACCATACTGACCGTCTCCTACTGCCTGTGCCGTAGAAACGTTATTTACATAAGTATATCCCGGTATCGGGTAAGCCAGGTTATAGCCGCGATTCAGCGTGGTGCCCGAACCAAAAGTACCACCCGACTCCTGTGCACTGTTTACACCTGTGGCATTCGCACAAAGTGTCATAGGTTCGGAGATCAGTATCTGGTAAGGAGTTGCAGTGAGCGATGAATCAGGACCATCTTCCGCGTGGCGATACATGAATTTTCCGGCACCAAGAGTTATGATATCGCCGGGCGCACCAGTAACAACAACCCGGAAGGATGTGGCGAAAAGCAGACCACTTCCCCCCCTTGGACGATTCGACCCAAGCATTCTTCCGGCACCCGTGATATCAGTCAAACTGTTATCCACGGAAGGCCCCGGGGCCGATCCCTGGAATCCGAGATTCAGTCGCACATTATATTCACCCGGTGCGGGTGAGGCTACATAGGTAGCAGCGTCATCGCCTGCCAATGGGGTAAAACGCTGATAGGTCAGACCCTCATTTGTTACGACCCTGATACTGTCACCAGCGCCCGAGAGCATGGCTGTATTCGTAGGTACATTATCGAGATAACGCGTGTTATAGAGCGTTCCGCTTGTATAATGAATCGTCATCCTGACTTCCAGTGTATCCCCCTGCTCAACAACGCCGCCTATATTTTTTTTGGATACGTTTACATAACTGTTTCCATATCTCGGTCGCACCGGATTGGAGACACAAATACTGAACCCCCAGTTGGTTCCTGACATGGTGGGTGAGTTGGAGTATACGCGGATATAATAGGTGTTACCCATCACAAGCCCGGTGCCCCCTGGTGTGGTGGCGGTATTCAAGGTCAGTGCACTGGTACCAGTTCCGCTTACACAGGCAAGTGAAGTCCATGTGCCGCAGCTTCCATCGAGCAATTGCATGCGGGTGCCTGCAGTACCAAACGTGGAGCCAATGCCGGCGAGTGTTATCGAGGGATGGTTTGATTGGGCAACAAACCGATACCATGCATCGGCGGATGCACTGTTCCCGCACTCTGAAGGAACACCGGCTGTAGCGGTGGCATTCAGCAACGTCTGGCCCGTCAGGGCCGTGCAGGCAGTACCCGATGACGACAACAATGTAGCATTCAAACAGTCGTCATTTGCAGGAGGCGCCGGGTTCGTAATGCAAATAGTGAATCCACCATTGGAAGTGGGAATCGGGCCGGAAACGGAAAATACACGCAGGTAATAAGTGGCGCCAACAACAAGGCCTGTCGGCGTGAGTGGTGCGAGGTTACACGCCACGGACGTCAGTGCGCCACATGTACCGGAGAAGACCTGTATCCGTGGTGAATTAACGGATGTACCCACAGATCCTAGTGTGATGGTAGGATTGGTTACTTCTGCCACGAACCGGTACCAGACATCATACTGTGGAGTACCGCCGCAACCACCTGGGCTGCCTGAAGTAATGGCTGCGTATTCCAGCGTACCTGAGACGGGTGAACAGGAAGACCCGGAACTAAGTAAGGGCGCAGCAGAACACTCATCATTTGCCGGCGCATCCACCACGGCTATATCAAAGCCATAGTTTGAACCCGTGGCAGAGGTAGTATTGGTGACTATACGTATAAAATATGTTTGGCCTACCACCAGAGGTGCAAGGCCGGAAGTGGTCATCGTAGTTGTTGTAACACAGCGAAGTGAAGTCCAGGTACCGCAGGATCCGCTTAGCAACTGGATCCGCACACCTGAGGCAGTAATACTTGGCGTCCCGGTTCCCAGTGAGCTCAGAATGATAGTTGGATAGGATGACTGGGCTACAAACCTGTACCATACATCCACGGAGGTTGCAGTTCCGCAAGAACCAGGGACCCCGGCAGTAGCAGTAGCCGCTGTCATTGTCTGCCCGGTTAGTGGTACAGGGCTACTCGCTGAAGTCAATAATGTGGACGATGCGCAGACATCATTTGCCGGTTGCGCGTACGAAAGCCCTGGCAATAGTGCGAAAAGGGAAAAAGCGTAAAGGCGGGCTTTTTGTAGCTTCCCGAAGATGGTGTTCATAAGCGGATGGTGTTTATTTCTACAGGATATTGGACCTGCAAAATACAATGCGTTCCACCAACTGACAATAAGTGTAAACTCAGTTTTACATAATCATAAGATTGGTAAAAACCCCACGTACACTTACTAAAATGGGGGACACCATTGCGTCCCCCATTTTCTCAGATAACATTAGATCACCTGACCTTGAGGAATTTTGCCTGCTGCAGATCATCATCCTGCCGAAGTTGGATGTAATAGAGGCCATTGCCCCACTCGGGCCGATCCTGCACATAAATTATGTTATTTCCTTTTTCAGCAAACTCGTTTAGCACAGCTATTTGTTTCCCCTGTGCATCATAGATCCGGATATGCACGTTGCCGCGTTTTGTTGCGAAATAGGTGAGCGAGAAATTTCCGTGAACAGGGTTTGGAGAAACTTTGATCAGGCCACGTATGCGACCAGAGCTCACTTTTATCACAACAGAATAGCGAATGATGGATCCACGCTCGATCATTTTCAGCCGGTAAAACAACGTACCGGCAGGAAATGATGCATCCGCATAGCTGTACTCGCGACCTGCTGCATTGTTCGATGCCGCCTGCTGATTCAGGCGATAAAAATTGACACCGTCTTCACTGCGCTCCACTTCAAAATATTCCATGTTTGACTCGAGTTCGGTTTCCCAGCGAACCATATTAACGCCAGATTCCTGTGTCACGCTAAACCGGTGAAGCAACAAGGGAAGCGTGGTGCCACATTCCGGGTAAATGCTCGCGGAATCGCTGGTCACCAGGCCGGCAGGATCTGTAACGGTAAGTCGGAAAAACCAATGATATGTATCTCCATTGCACCCGATCCGCGATATCCTGGTGGACGTGGCTGGAAGAGGATCGATCTGCTCGGCATGTTCATGGTTGTTATGGCGAAGGAAAGTTTGCCATGCATAAGTTAATTGCCCATTTGCAAATTCTGCGTCTGATACGTTCGCGGTACAGGCATACATCGTATCTGTCCCAATCTGGTAATAGGAATCATCGATTGGACTGGTGATTTGCACAAGGGGGGGAGTGTTGTTGGCTGAAATGATGATGCTGTCTGTTGCACTCGCCCCCGCATTGTCCGTCACGGTAAGCTTTACCACAAACTTCGTGGGTACTCCCGCCGGCGCATTGAAAGTGTGGGTGGGGGCTGCCTCTGTGCTTGTGTTCCCGTCGCCAAAGTCCCAGCTATAGCCGGTTACGGTACCATCCTGGTCGAAGGAAGATGCGCCGCTAAAATTGACCTGCAAAGCTGCGGGGCCATATGCAATATCAGAAACCGGTACAGGAACCGGCGGAATATTACCACCGAAATTGATTCGCTTAACACCGGTACCACCGATCTCGACGGTGACCAATGTGCCGTCGAGCGGGTTCTGCGTTACGCAGACAAGATTGGAAAATCCGCTCCCAAAATTATCCACCCGGGTAACCACATCTGTAAAATCAAGTGATACACGTTTCAGCCACTGACCGCCAAGGTCTGCCATGAAAAAACTGTTTTGGTAGGTTGCAGGGTACGCGGTGCCGGTGTACCAGGTCCCTGCAACGACGCAGTTTCCGCTGAAAGGTGTACCGGTAACATTCGATGCCGGGGTGCCGATCGTTGCCACCGTTGCATTGTTGCCCGTAAAGGTCGGCACGCGGCTGTCTGCTGATCCATGACGATAATCGATAGAAGGCCGCCGGTGAAAATTCCTGTTGTGATCACCAATGCTCTGCGTGTTGTCGCAAGGATTGAACACAGTTTTAATCTGATCCGCGGTCGCCTGTTTCAGCAGGCTTTTGAAAGTAAAATATTGCTGAGTACACGTCGTACCATTGTAAAGCGGATTGGGTGCATCACGGTTAACGGTAGTCATCGAGTAATAACTGTTAAGCGTTGTATGACCCTCGAAAAGTGGCCAGCCGCAATTCATACCTGGCGCAGTGATGACGTTCAGTTCTTCCCATAAATTCCAACCAACATCGCCAACATAGATCTCTCCGATATCACCGGTAGTAGGGTTGGTGGAACCAGAGCCCGGCTTCACAGCGATCCTGAATGGATTTCTGAAACCCATTGCCCATACCCTCGATTTTGGAGCACGGGGTTCTGCAGGATCGAAGAATGGATTGCTCCCGACCCCATTGCCCGTTTCCGGATCGAGACGAAGTAGCTTGCCATTGTGACTGTTCAGCAATTGCGAGCGAAATGATCCTACATTTTCTTCCGGACGAATGATGCCATCGAGCAATGCCTGTGTGTAGTAAGTATGAGCCACATTACCTCCATCGGAAGTTGAATAGCTGGCACCGTCGCCTGTTGATGCCAGCAGCATTCCATCTGCAGTGAAGGCCAGGCCGCCGACACTGTGGGATTCATAAAGTATGGGCACACCAGTGGAAGGTGTTTCACCCAGCAAAACAGTGCGGCTGGCAGGGTTCGCAACCAGGTCTGATCCGCTCATTGCTGTCTGGTAGCGCGTGATCCGGCCTATTGTTGCTGCGAAATATTGATCGGTTGCCGGATTGTAAGATCCCGTTCCGAAATTCATAAGATGGTGACGGTCGACGACGTAGAGAAGATAGATCCGGCCGTTGGAGGCAAATTCTGGATCAAGTGCAAAACCCAGCAGGCCATGATCCCGCCATCCCCCAACCTCCTCACGAAGGTTGATCACAGGTGTTGCCTGTTTAATATAGTTTCCACTTCCGTTGCGGTTGCAAACATAGACGCGTCCTTCTTTTTCCCAGACGAATAGTTTTTGGCCATCCTTTGAAAATACGGCACCGACGGGCTGAGTCCATCCGCTTCCGATAGCGGTTGTAGAGAATCCCGCCGGAAGGGTCTGGCTTTTTGCATGACAGAGCATGCAGATGCATAAAGCAAGAGTTAAAAGCTTCTTCATAAACAGTTAGTTAAATGGTAGTGGCTGTCCTTAAGGATAGAAGAAGCTAAAGAGGCATTAATAAGGATTTGGAGAAATTGCAGCAGAGTGCCACCTGTAGCCGGAAATGCAACCGGAGCGCACAAGATAAAAAGAATTCCAGCAATTCAAAACCTATTTGAAAACGCTGTCAGGAACCCCCTTGTTGATCGTATAACTACTATAATTTATTTCCACCCGTCCTTTATTTTCACCTGTTCCGCCAGCAGGCTTTGATTTTTTGCTGCCATCATCATAGTCAAATGTTACACCCTTGGGTAGTTTGTAATCCTTGGTATTGAAGCTGAAAACGACCTTGTCGGCCAATGCATAGGCGGCGTATTTGCCATAGGTCATTTCGAGCTCATACGTCCCGTTTTCTTTCGTTGTTGTTTTTGCCTTTTTTACGAGCAGTGCCTTTTCATCTATATAAAGGGTCGACAACACTACATCAGAGCCATCTTTTTTAGGCAGTAGTTTTATGATCCGCAGCCCGCTTCCCGACTCCTTACCTCCGTCGATCAGATCATAGTCACCGGTGGCTGTGAAAATGTTTCCGAGATTGATATTAACAGAACCCTTGGGTATAAACGAAATCCCTGTTTCATTTTTGATCCGCATCTGGTCAGGTTTACGGAAATACACCTTTACGTCTGCCACAGGGGTCTTCATGAAGTTGACGTTGGTCTTCATTTTGCCAGCCGCAGCGTAATCATTGACCTTATCAAGCTTTGCCTTGATCCCGGAGATGAGGGTCGCTGGTTCCTGACCCAATATGTTGAGGGCAATCGAAGAGACAAAGAGCAGGGTAATAAACTGTTTCATATGATATCAATTTTAACTAAGAATATCTTTCCGTCTGAAGACATAGATGGCTGAAAACAGGAACAGGAAAATATATGCTACAAGGACGACAAGACTACGCCATATGGCTGCAAGGTTCTCCACTGAACCATTGATGGTAGTGCCGTCTTCCGTTGCCTGGACGTAGAAAAACCCTTTCCAGGCAACCATGTGCGTAGTGAAAAGATATGGCTTGACAGTATCATCATAGATGGGAATATTCATCCCTGATAAAATCGTGAATACGATCACCACACTCATGGTGGCGATGATGGGACCAATGGAGTTTTCAGCAAACACGCTCAGCAGGAGGGCCAGGGAAGCGACCGTGGTTAGTGCAACTGCTGCAAAACCAAACGCGGCAAAATATCTCCATAATACATCGAAATGCTGCATCTGCTCGATTCCTTCGGAGCGCAACACGATCATGTCATTCGTTCCGAATATCAGCATGCTGCCGAAGAGAGCGAGCAACGCCATCCATATCAGGAGACCAAGCGTGTAGATCACAGAGGCAATGAATTTCACCAGTATGTATTGCGTACGGCTCACAGGTCTTGTCAGCGAGAGACGCAATGTTCCCATGTTTGCTTCGCCGGCGATGGCATCGCCGGCTACAAGTGCCACCAGCAGCGGCATCTGCATCAGCAGGGTGTTAAGTATGATGAAACAAATGAGGTAGCCGTTCAGGAGCTGATCTTTCAGCGTATCAGGAAACTCGAAGGAACTGGCAAGATTGCTCAGTAACAGATCGATGTAGGCTTTGCCATCGAACTTCAGCGCCACCTGGATCAGCAGGATGATCGCAGCGATGGCCCCAAAGCCAATATAGGTCCGCGGCCGTTTGAATATTTTATATAGCTCAAGCTTTAAAAGGTTCCACATGCTGATTTCCGGATGTTAATGAAAGGAAATAATCCTCCAGAGAGTTCCTGGACCGATAGGAAATTACCGGCACACCCATCTGCATGAGGCGGGAGAGAATATCATGGACAGCATCTTTATGTGCCTTCAATAAAATATAGTCTTCTTTTTTTGAGACCAGCAGCGACTGCAGGGTTGATTGCCGCAATTGCTGCATCGATCTCTCATCATTGAGCGTCTTTATTTCTATCACTGTTTCCAGTGGATCAAACAGCTCTTTCACCGTGCCCTCCACCACCTTTTTTCCTTTGTCGATGATCAGCATTGAATCGGCAAGCACTTCCATTTCACTCAGCAGGTGTGAGGATACCATCACCGTTTTATTTCTTTCGCGGCTGAGATGAAGGATCAGGTTGCGGATATCCGCGATACCCTGGGGATCGAGGCCGTTGGTAGGCTCATCGAGAATGATGAGATCCGGGTTGTGAACAAGGGCCGTTGCTATACCGAGACGCTGTTTCATGCCCTGTGAAAACGTACGCACTTTACTGTCTGCGCGTTCTGCCAGGCCGACCAGCTCAAGCTGCTCCATCAACACTGACCGGCCAGGTCTCAGGCCGCTCATCGCGGCAAACAGCTTCAGGTTTTCCAGGGCAGTAAGGTATTTGTACAGATCGGGTCGCTCGATGATGGCGCCCACCCGACGAAGAATTTCCCTGCGTTGTGTACGCAGATCCAGTCCGAAGATGCTAATGTCTCCCGAGGTCGGTGTTATAAGGGTGAGCAACATCCGGATGGTAGTCGACTTCCCCGCACCGTTCTGCCCCAGGAATCCATATATCTTCCCTTCCGGAACGGAAAAAGACAGCTCGTGAACAGCCTGGAATTTCCCAAACTCCTTTGACAACCGCTTTACTTCAACTACAGGGCTCATGGACAACTTTGTACAAAGGTATCGACTATAGCCGCTGTAAATGAAGGTCTTGGGACTTTTACAAAATATTTTCCCGCAAAAACTTGCAAATTCCCGGGGCGCTTGTTACGTTTGTTTAGCGGTTCGGAAAACCACATTTTTCCAGCGAACAAATACCCAGCAAAACCGAACAGGAATTTTACACCCAAGATCATTAAGGTTTACAACCGCTTGCAGAAGATAAACGAACCATTTAGCCTTTTGCAGCGTCATATAGTCGACAAAGACTTTGTTTCAGGACCTGGCCCCTTTTACAAGCCACAATTTACCGCCCGGTCAGACCGTTTAATTGCTTCCCGCAAGGGGAGTAATTGTTGACAACCCTAATCTGTACCTGTATGCAAACAAAACATTCACCTGTAAGGAAATTTTTCCAGCAACTCCGCTCTTTTAGGGCAAAAATGGCAAAGCTGAAGAAGTTGTTTCCGCATATCGTCCTCCAGCCTAACTGGGATCGCTGACGATCTCTTTAAAATATACACTTAGAGTTCCAAAACAAACAACGGCTTCCTTTCCAGGAGGCTGTTTTTATTTTCCCAGGTACTGCCGGAGATTGCTGACATACTGCTCAAAGGCAGCACGGCCCGCCCGCGTAAGGCGGCAGATGGTCTGCGGATAATTGTTATTGAATTGCTTGGTCACCTCGATATACCCGGCATCCCGGAGTTTCTGGATCTGTACGCTCAGGTTGCCTGCCGTGGCATTTGTATTCTCCTTCAGGTAAGTAAACTCCGCTTCCTTCGTGTTCATTAATAATGATACCACGGCCAATCGCAATTGTGAGTGAAGTATCGGATCCAGGTCTTTAAACATCGGGCAGGTGTTGATTCAAACAATAAAATAAGTGCGGAGTGCGGAGTGCGGAGTGTGAAATTATATTTCTTGGTCCAAACTCCGCTCTCCGCTCTTTGCACGTTATTGCGCGAGGTTGATAAAATAGGCCGCCTGCCCCTTGCCCCACGACGGATGAATGGATGACTCCGGCTTGTAGCTGTCGTATTTCGCCATGGCGGCTTGAAATAATTTCTTCGCTTCCTCCTTGCTACCACCAAACTGTTCAGGGGTATAAAACTTATCCTGTCCTTCCAGGAGATACACTCTTGGGTTTTCAGGATTAAGCTTTTTCGCTGTAGCCAATGCTTCTGCTGCCGCAGGGCCATAAGTCATGTAGCGGTTCATCGGATCTGCCATTAGCTTGAGCGTCCCAATCATTTTCTTCAGGCAAAATATCTCAGAATTATTCGCGCTTAACGCTTCTGCTTTTTGCAACAGTCCTTCTGCCTTTTCTGCAACCGGATCAATCTTATCTGCCGAAGCAGTTTGTCCTTCGCCCATACTCATGTAAGCAGAGGATACATTAGCAAGTGCCGCATAATAGTAAGGCAGCCATTGATTTTTCTCCGCATCGGCAATTCGCTGAAATGAATTCGCAAGATCATTCAATGCAGCAGGGTTACGGGTGGTATCGATAGCCGGAACAAGTTTTTCCATGGCCTTGATATATTTTTCGCTTTGCCCGAATGAGCTTAGCCCTGCAATAAGCAACGCGAAGAGAAGAAGATGTTTTTTCATGACGTTTTTATTTAATGGTAAAATGATTAAAGTCCGTTATTAATGATCTCATCACTGCGGTCCACACCAAAGCTGATGAATACACCTACAAACACAAACATACGGGATGGCGGTACGATGGCCTCCTTCCGGTAACCATTATAAGAGAACTGGTAGCCGTACGTTTGTTTGATGTTAAAAATATTACTGACCTGCAACACCCACACTGCATAAGACTTAGGGTTCTGCTTTCCTATGAATGGCAGGTAATTGACGGAAAAACTTACATTATGGTAATCAGGTATGCGGCCGCGGTCAGTAAACTTATACCCCTGGTTATCCGGAACAATGTTATAATAAGGCCGTCCGCTTGCATAATTATAGGCACCATTCAGGTTCATTTTCCAGGATTGCACAAAACGTTTTACTACAAGCGAAGCAGTGTGCCTGGCGGCAAAGTTGGGAGCTATGGCCGTCGGAAAATTCAGGAAGTCCCGCTTGGTATCCAGGTAAGAATAGGATATCCAGTAGTCAAGTGCCTTGATGGTTTTTTTATCCCGCCAGAAAAACTCAATGCCTTTTGCGTCACCGTATCCATTGTTATTTACTGCAGATTCCTGGAACCCCGTCAAAGCTGTCTTAACAAGGTTATCATATTTCTTATAAAAAATCTCAGTCCGGAATGACTGCTGGTTAACCACACGCTGAAATTGGGCGATGTAGTGCGTCGCCTTCATGAACGTAAGATCAGCAGTCGATGGAAGATACCTCCGCTCGGGATTCTGGTAAAATATTCCGTAAGCAAGCGAAGCCTGGGTACCTTTGGCTATTTTGTATGCAATGGACATTCGCGGGGCAAGGTTAGCCTTATCGATGACAGCAGAGTGCTCTACACGCAATCCTGCTTTGGCCGCAAGTGCGTTGGTGAGATAGATGTCCGCCTCCGCAAATCCGGCCTTGATGTTTTCTTTTAACCCGGATGCATATTGAAGTCTGTTATACGCCGTATACAGTGATTTATCATTAAAGTGGTTGAACTCACCGCCGAACCTAAAAGCGCTCAGTCCGCGTAGTCTTCGCTCCAGCACAAGTTTTGCATTGAAATAATTCCCCTTTGCATCCAGGTCAAAATTCTTAAACTCGAGCCCGCTGAGCGTGACATCTTGTTTGTCCTGGTTCTGCAGCCTGGCTGATATCTCGTCATGATTGTTTGAATAGGAGATACCTGCATTCAACTTCCACCTTCTGCCTAATGATTCACGATAGGCCAGGTTGTGGTAGTGGTTTGTGTTACCAATCGAAAACCGGTCGAGGTATCCTGCCGAGTCAAGGCTGTTGGTATTGAACGACAGCTTGCTCGAACTGAAGTACCCGTAATACTTGATCATGCCGGTAGCTGAGGTCTTGAAACGAAAATTGAAATCGCCATTGTGATAGGCCGGGGCTTTTGAATAGTCCTGCTTTTGTTTGATGACCTCAAATGCAGCCGCAAGGTTCGTATAACCATACGTTGCGCCGAAGGATGATTTTTTGTTTTTGGAAAGATGCTGGTACCCGGCATTCAGACTCAGGACAGTAATGCCAACACTGGCAGAACTTCTCTCGGGAAGATCGATCGACTCGAGTATCAGCGCCGACGAAAGCGCCTGTCCATAGAGTGCCGAGTAACCACCTGTGCTGAAGACAGTTCCCTTGAAGATGAAAGGAGAGAAACGGCTGAACTGCGCGACGTTTGGTACGCTGCTGAAAAAGAAATTGTTGACGAGTGTGCCGTCTATAAAGGTCTTTGTTTCCGCAGCCGTCCCGCCACGAACGAACAGGCCTTCGGATTCACCTACCTGTTGAGCACCGGGAAGGGTTTTCAACGCACCGGTGATGTCCCCATTCGCGCTGGCAGTGGTTACGATGTCAATGGGATCCAGTACGGCAGCCGCGCGTTTCCTGTCGCTTGCTTCGAATGTACCCGCAGAGATAGTGACCGCTTCCAGCTCGGTTATCTCTTCCTTCATGGTGAAATTAAATTCAAGAGCGGCACCCTCGATTTTTATCTTCTGCTCCAATGGCAGATACCCCATGCTGGTTATAACAAGCAGTTGCTCGCCTTTCTCGGTAGTGCTGAAACGATAGTTACCCAAAGAATCCGTGGTAGCGCCATCATAACTGTCCTTAATGGTTATACTTACGCCTGGAATGGGTTTATTTTTCTGGTTGGTTATTTTTCCTTTTACATCGACCTGCCCTATCACAGGGGTGAGCGAAAAACAGGTAAGTATCGTCAGGAAAAACCTGGTTAGCGGTTGCATAAATTAGGTTAATGGTGACACAAACGTAAAGTAGTTTATAATATAAACCAAATATTTTTTCCCAACAAAAGCCCGTGCTTCTTTAGAAACACGGGCTAACCCTCGAATTATTTGTTCTTTATTGCTTGATGATCTTTTGTTGCGCTTTCTCTCCTTCTGCTGATACGGAAAGGATGTAATACCCGGTCTGGAGTTTGCTTACATTGATCGTTTCGGTCTGGCTTGCAGATGGATTGTCGATCGACATCACCACCTGGCCTGCATTGTTGATTACCTGGTAACGGATCTTTTTCGATTGCCAGTTAGCCGGTACAGTCACCCGCACTTCGGATGTTACCGGGTTTGGATACGTGATGATGGAAAGGAGTTGTTCATTTCTCTTGCCAATGCGAATCACCCTTACTTCCGAAAGTTGCGTTTTGGTATCGATATCCACAGAGCGAAGACGGTAGTAAATAACACCGGGCTGCGCCGTGTTGATGTTGTTGTCTGCAAATGTGTATGTCATTTTTGCGTCGGTATTGCCGTAGGCGAAAACAACGCCTGCATCTGAATAATTTTTACCGTCCGTGCTTTTTTCAACAATAAAATGGCTGACATTCTTTTCCATGGCAGTTATCCACTTGAGGTCTACTTTGCTGTTGTTGAGCATCGCAGAGAATGACGTCAATTCCACCGGAAGGGTGATCTCATCCGGATAATTAAATCCTTTTACATAGAGGCTGAACTGGCGGGTAGCAGAGCCACCGCCGATGGTATTGGCGCCGTAGTTGAATGTGAAGGATGATACGTTTGTTTTGGAAACGGTGAACATGTTACCAAGTGCTGCGGTATCGATGTCATTTCTTTCGATACCAAGTATATTGGTTGCTTTGAACTTTTTAAGGAGAAGCTGAACCACGTTGATGTCAAGGGTGGCGCTGGCAAAGCTGGCGAGACCACCGTCCATATCTATCTCACAAAATTCTTTCAGTGTCAGGTTCCCGTCGATATCCAGCGCCGTAGCCTGGAGGTTATCGATAGTGGCACTGTTTGCGGTACCTGCTTCATAAAAATCAATACGGAAAGTAGCATAGGCCTGGCGAATCCCGCCGGGTGTCTTTATTTCAGGTTGCAGGGCACGAACATAGCCAAGACCCGAAGTATTGTCGTCAATTTTAGTGATGGTGGCACCATTCACAAGGTCGACTACGGTGAGCCTTGCATCCAAACCGGAATACACGTTGCTGAAAAGATAAACACTGTTCTTCTTCAAGTTCTGGCCGGAAATAAGCTGGGGGTTGGTAAAAGAAAGTCCACCGGGAAGCGGAGCTACATAGCCATTGCCATTACCGCCATTGCCATAGCCATTACCATTGTTACCGTTGCCATTGCCGGAACCGCTGTTATTGCTGCCGGAGCCGCTGTTCTGCGCCTGGGCGCCAAAGCAGAGTGTAGTTGCTACGGCAAGGAGCCATGCTCTTGAAAAAAGGTTGAAGGAGGGTGTAGTCGTTCTCATCGTGTTAGTTTGGGTGCGGAAGCGGAAACACTGAGGAGCAAGTTGGACCGGATGGCCGGTCTGTGATTTTACGCGGAGTAATACGTTGCTTTCTTAGGGTTTCTGCGACTCGGAGACAAACATAATATGTGGTTTTTACTGATGCAAGTTTTTCGCGGATTTTTTCGTAGAAATTACCGTATTTTCTGTAGTATATTTACGATTTGCATTGAAAATCACTCTATTACTGGTGTGTTTCACGCAAAGACACAACGCGCGTGCTATCCGATTGGCGTGAGAAAAGGCCGCAAGGTATCCTTCTATTCTGGGGAATCGCCTAATGCTCCACTCTCCGCACTTCGAACTTCGCACTCCGCACTCCGCACTTCCCTCTCCGCTCTCCTTCACACAAAAACCCCCTCATCCGTGGACGAAGGGGTTTGCTCTCTCTATTGTTGGTTCGGTTATTTGCGAAGGAACTTCTGCTGGCTCTGCTCGCCACCCGCTGATGCGCGGATGATATAAAAGCCCGTTTGCAGGCGTGACAGATCCATTGTCTCCGTCTGATTGGCCGCATTTCGCTCTGTCTGTGAAACCAGTTGGCCGGAAGCTGTAAGGACTTCATACCTGATCTTCTTCCCCTGCCAGTTTGCGGGAACCGTCACGCGGAGTTCATTTTGCGCAGGGTTGGGAAATACATTCAGCGATAATGCCTGGTCATATTTTCCGCCGGTACGGATGATGCGGACATCCGACAATTGTGTTTTGGCATCAAAGTCAACTGATTTCAACCGATAGTATATAACTGCAGGTCTGCTGGTGTTTATGTTATTATCGGGGAAGGCATATTTCTGCTGTTCATTGGTGTTGCCATACGCAAACACGAGGCCGGCATCGGTATAGGTTTTACCATCTTCACTCTTTTGTACAAGGAAGTGGCTGACATTTTTTTCCGATTGGGTAGTCCAGCTCAGGTCAACGCGGTTGCCATTGAGTTGTGCGTGGAAATCGGTCAGTTCTACCGGAAGGCTGATGATAGACGGAGGTGTAAGGCTGAATTGTTTGAACCAGAATGAGTTCATGCGCACCCCGACTTCGCCCGAGCTGCCGCCGTTGTTGTTGGTGCGGCCACCGAGTCTGAAGCCGATCTTACTTTTCTTCTCATACATATAAGTGGCCATCACTGCTGTTGCAGATGTATCGATATTGGCGTAGTTGGTGCGGGGCCCATTGATGCGGTAATTATTGCCATCGTTGTCAGGGTTAACAAGGTCAACGATTGTACCGAGCAACGTGGTAACGAGGCCAGTAACGGGAGAAAGCTGCACCGACTTGGGGCGAAACATTTCTGCCCATTCGTTGAGGTTTCCGCCATCGCCATCGATATCGAGACCGGTGATGAAGAATCTGTCGATTTTTTCTGAATTGTTCCGACCCGCTTCCCGGAATTCAATTTCAAATTCCATCCACCATTCCCTGTTGCGGCCGACATTGGGGATACCAAGGCAGGGCTGGAAGGCTTTGTCCCATCCAATGCCCGTAGAATCGATTGTGCGCAGGACTACATCGCTGGCGGAGCGGCCTCTGATCTCAACGATTGCATCAAGTGCTTTTGGCGTAGTACATACATTGGCAAACTTGTACTTTGCCCCGTTCGCACCATTTGTACCACTGATGAGTACAGGGTTACGAAAAACAAGCTCAGGGATCATTTGTGCCTGGCTGTTAAGGGTCAGGCTAATAAAAAGGAGGAGAAACAGGGATGGCTTTAACCACCGTTGGGTAAACGTCGTTTTCATTGCTCAGGGTTTGAGTGTACAGATGATTGTTGGGAGGCAATCAAGGTTTCTGGATCTCTACCCTGAAATAATCTAAACCGTTGGAATAGCACAGCCCGGAGCGGGATGGCCTGGAAGGCGGATTACGTTTGTTTCAGCGGGTACGTTAAATGAACAGGACAAACATAATATCCGGTTTCGGAAAATACAAATGTTTTCGAGTAATTTTTCTTTCGGGATGCGTGTTTTTACTATTTGAGGGTGAGGTGAGGTTAAGGTGAGGTGAGGTTAAGGTTACTATTCTCCGCACCCTGCCTGCGGCAGGCAGGTCCACACTCCTCACTCCACACTCCGCACTCCGCACTTCTCTATCCGCACTCCGCACTTCTCTATCCGCACTTCTCTCACTACTTCATCCTCACATACTTTTCCGTGTTCACGCGGTCGATGCCCACGGCCTCGAGTTTTTCAACGCCATGCTGAACCAGGGTGTCGCCGGTGATTGTAATTGTGAAGGCAAAATCATGACCTTCCCATTCGCGGGCAGAACAGTATTCCAGTTTCTCTGTGTAGGTGCTATCCTTCAATGAATAGGAGCCTCCGCCAGCACTGAAAGCGCCGGTACTGTCTTTGTCTTTCCCCGCATCATGCTGAAGGAAGGCGAAGTGTGTTTTATTGATGATCTTGATAAACGAATTTTTTCCGGTATAATCTGTCACCGTCTCACGGCCATTCTCTTTGAGTGTAGCCGTTACCAGTTTCCAGGTTCCGATTAATTTCTCTGCATTTTTATCGGGCTCGGTCTTGACATCCACCTTACAGGAAAACACAGCGAGGCAGAAAAAAGCAATGGTGATAATTGATCTCATGATGGTAGCCAGTTTTTGAAATGGTTCCAATGAAGATAAAACTAAGCAGACAGCCTTCAAACTAATTTATGACGTGCAGACTTAATTCAGGGACATACTTCTTTGAACTGCTGCCTGCTCCATCCGTCATAGCAATCGATTCGGATGGCGGTACCCATGCTGGCTTTCGCCCATGTGATGACAATATATGCGGGATCCTTGCGGGGGAGCTTTAATTCATAATAATTGTAGCCCACGGTCGGGTGTGACGTACAGGCTTTGATCAGCCTGGCCTGGTAGCGTTTGCCGCTGAACAGGCTGTCGATGTGCAGGGGCACTGTTATGTTGTCGGCGGGAGTGCCTATGATGCTCAGTTTCGAATATCCCATCCTGGAGCCTGTCAGGATAATGTTCCATTTGATTGGCTGACCATTTTTCTGCAGGCTCAGTTTGCGAAAGCTCAGATCGGCGGTTCCAAGCCGGAAAAAATTAATGCTTGTGTCTGCGCTCATCTCTACATGCTGTGTTTCCCATTTCACCGGGTATTTCTTTGGTTTACCCGTGGCCCAGTCGCCTACATTTTCATAGCCTGTGCTGTCATAAAGAAATGCTTTGATGAAATCATACAGGTCGGTTTTTGCCGGCTGCGCGTTGAGCGAGATGCCGGTTAAACAGGCGAGGAGTATGATAAGGAACTTCTGCATCAGTAGAAAGTTACGAAGTCCCTGCGAGAAATGGTTCAGCTTAAGGTTGAGGAATGCCGGCGGGTTTTCATCGGCGACCCGGCCCAACAGTTGGCATCACCAGGTTCAGGCACTCCGCGGCATAATTTGGGGATTGATGCCGGGCCTCATCGGAGCCATATTTACATCAAAAACTATGGCAGTATTAATTTATTCTACCGTGGCGGGGCAAACAACTCAAGGCTATGATGGTGTGCTCGCAGCGGTAAAGCCGTATCTCCAAAATGCGCCCGGATTTATTATGCACTTTGCCCATCCCGCAGAAGGATGCTGGAAAATATACGAAGTATGGGAGTCTAAATCGGAAGCCGATAAATGGTTCGCGAAGCATGTTGTCCCAAATATTCCGAAGGGTCTGCATCCAAAACGAAGCTATGCAAAACTGCATAGCATGGTCCCTGGCAATTTTCCGGGTATCATGTCGCTGGTCGCTGCACACGATCCACGACCAGGCAGTAAGTAGTGGCTGCTTATTTTTCAGTAAAAGCATCGGGAATTTGGCTGAGCATCTGGTCATCATGATACTGCATGGTCGGGTGCAGGAACTCCCGGGATTTGACCGGCAACGATAGGGGAAGAGGGCGGCTGTCAGCAGGCTATGCGATTTTGAGGAGTGTGCTGCTGACAGGTGAATGCGGCTGAAAAAATGAGGGTTTTTGGTTAGTTGGTGAGGTTTTGGTCCCATCGGGGCCGTACAAACCCCGCAAAATCGAAAGTTGTCAACCTTTAAAAGGTTGACAACCTTTTACTGCGAGGACCCTTAGAGAGAGTCAATTTCCTCCCGTCAATCGCCGAAAATCCTCCTGATAAACAAATCTCCCCCCACAAAAAAATCGTCTTTACCCAGGGATCGTGGCGCGAAGAAAGCAACATAGAACCTCGTTTTGTCGACTCAACCGCCCGGCTCGTCGTCGAAGCGAGGTACTAACGGAACAGGATAAACGCGCGGAAAATTTGTGCACTCCCCAACGCAACGATACACCAGAATAATTCAGGAAGCACAACAGTGTTCTTTAACCCTATGATGTGTAAACCATAATTCAGCACCGAACCCGCCAGAACCATCATTATACCAAGACCTAAGGTGTATTTGAACTGCCTTCTGCTTGCCCTGTCCTTCTGAACATTTAAAATGACCTTTTGTGCATAATGCGCAGACACGCCCTTTTGCCTCAGCACAAGAATGACTTCCTGCCCTGTAGAATGCTTCTTCAGGTCTTCGACCATTTCATGAAGTTGATGTAAGTCTTCTTACGGTTGCATTGATGCCAAAGTATTAGTATATCCCGAGAACACCAACGTGAAAGAGCACATTCTTGTGCTACCTGAACTGAAACGTGTTGATCAGTTTCTTTATCTCGGGCAGATACATTGCACCGTTTTTACGGGCGATAGCCTGGATGGAGACGGCCCGGTCCTCCCTGACCACTACACATTGGTAGATAAGGATTGTGTCGCCCTCATGGTTCCCCCACAATTCTGCCTGGCTTGCGTTGTATCCATTCAGTGCATCGTCAGATTCATTTCGCACTGTGAGCAGTCCTGCGCCATATTCTGATGCTTTCTCTATAAATAGCCGGCTGATCTCCCGTGCATTCTTTCCATCACTCGGGACAGACGTCACCATTATCACGGGTTCATCCGGATTACCTGCGGGGCGCTTCCCTCCCGCAGAATAGATATACATGCCCGCACTAAACTGAGCAAACCGAAAGAGTGACTGGCTGTCGTCCAGTGTAAATCCTGCATTTGCGAATGGGTCCACTGTGCTGGTCTTATCATAAATGATGGAATTGAAAATGGACGTGATCTCGCTTTCTGCATTCACATCTGTTTCAGGATAATTGGCCATAACAGCGACAGAGAAACTGCTATCACCAAATACAAGCCCACTTACTTTAAACCCAGGTTCGCCCGCCATCACGATATATTTCGCGGGAAAGCCAGCGATCCTTGTTCCTTCATAATGAAATACCTCTACACCTTTACGCTCAAATCCCTCGCGGGTGTAGGTTGCTGCGTTTGTATAGAAATTTCCGCCAACAAGATCGAACACATTCACCAGCGCCGTTGAATCACGCTCCAGTCCGATGAAAGAACCCGCAAGTTTGTAGGCAGGCGGCGGGATAACGTATAGTCGGGTACCGGGTATGTTGATGTGCTTCGTTGTCTTAGGCTGTGCTTGAGTATTGGTGACTGCACCATTAGATTGCTTCTGATTGCAGGAGGTGGCGATGAAGAAGAGGATGAATACAATTCGCATGACCGAAGGTACGGTGGGAACAAGTTCAGGTTGAGATTGAGGTTGAGGAAGAATTAAAAATTAAAAATGAAAAAAAATTAGCCAAAAAAGCCAACCGCAGGCTAGCCTCGATCTCAATCATAACCCTATCCAGCAGTAACCCGCATCCCACTTCCGCTTCGTACCGGCAGGCAAGCCCGCATCCCGCATCCCCTATCCAGCTATCTGATATCCCGTACCACGCGTTGCAACAAAAATCCCCTCCTGAAAGCAGGAAGGGATTTATCTCAAAATGAACTAAACTTAACTTACTTGTATTGAGGAATGATGCTTTTCGCCAGATCAACCATCTTCTGGATACCATCTTCCGGCAGATTTCCTTTTTTGAACGCGGCCATTACGTCAGGAAGCTTGTTGTCCATTTCCATCAGGAACTGTTCTTCAAACTCACGGACGCGATTTACTGCCACCTCTTTCAGGAATCCGTTTGTTCCCAGGTAAATGATCGCTACCTGCTTTTCAACTGAGAACGGTGCATACTGAGGTTGCTTCAGGATTTCCACGTTGCGCGCACCTTTATCGATCACATTCTTTGTGGCAGGGTCAAGGTCACCGCCGAATTTGGAGAAGGCTTCCAGTTCACGGTAGAGGGCCTGGTCAAGCTTCAATGTACCTGCTACCTTCTTCATACTCTTGATCTGAGCGTTACCACCCACACGGCTTACCGAGATACCTACGTTGATCGCAGGTCGGATACCGGAGAGGAAGAGGTTAGACTCAAGGAAGATCTGGCCGTCCGTGATCGAGATCACGTTCGTCGGGATGTAAGCGGATACGTCACCTGCCTGTGTTTCAATGATCGGCAGGGCCGTCAGCGATCCTCCACCTTTTACGAGGTGACGGATTGACTCGGGAAGATCGTTCATGTTCTTTACGATCTCATCGTTGTTGATCACTTTTGCAGCTCTTTCGAGAAGACGGCTGTGGAGATAGAATACGTCACCAGGGTAAGCCTCACGTCCCGGAGGGCGGCGAAGCAGCAGGGATACCTCGCGGTACGCCACGGCCTGTTTTGACAGATCATCATAGATGATCAGCGCAGGACGGCCGGTATCGCGGAAGAACTCACCGATCGCAGCACCGGCAAATGGTGCATAGAACTGGAGAGGTGCGGGATCAGATGCAGAGGCAGCAACGATGGTAGTAAACTCCATCGCACCGGCATCCTGCAGGGTCTTCATCACACCGGCAATGGTGGATGCTTTCTGACCGATCGCTACGTAGATACAGTATACAGTTTTACCGGCAGCATGAAATTCACGCTGATTGATGATCGTGTCGATCGCGATGGCGGTTTTACCCGTCTGGCGGTCACCGATGATCAGCTCACGCTGTCCGCGACCGATAGGGATCATCGCATCGATGGCTTTGATACCGGTTTGCAGTGGTTCCTTTACTGGCTCACGGAAGATAACCCCGGGTGCTTTACGCTCCAGCGGCATTTCATAACGCTCACCCTGGATCGGGCCTTTACCATCGATCGGCTCACCGAGCGTATTCACCACGCGGCCAACCATGCCCTCTCCTACTTTGATTGAGGCGATCTGACCAGTACGGCGAACTTTCGCTCCTTCCTGGATAGCACCTGTTTCACCCATCAATACCACACCCACGTTGTCTTCTTCCAGGTTCAGGGCGATAGCACGTACGCCATTTTCAAACTCTACCAGTTCACCATAGCGAACATTTCCCAGTCCATATACACGGGCGATTCCATCACCCACCTGTAATACAGAACCTACTTCCTCAAGATCGGCGCTGGCGTTGAAATTGCTCAACTGCTGACGCAGTATCGCACTAATTTCATCGGGTTTAATCTCTGCCATATTTGTTGTTTGTCTTTTGTAATTGTTGACCGGGTTGATTACCGGATCTTATAAATAAAGTCGTTGTTTTCAAACTGACGGGCAATTGCACGCAGGTCATAAGAAATGCTGGCATCCACCAGTTTGTCTTCGATCTGGAGGACAAAGCCACCTATAATTGAGGGGTCAACCTTTGACTCCAGTTCGAGGTTGGAATAGCCCACAGACTTCTTCACCTGTGTCAGCACTGCAGTTTTCAACTCCTCACTCACCGGCGATGCCGTTGTCAGTTTTACAATATTGATATTCTTGTGCGTATTGTATTGCGTGATGAATGCTGCCACGATCTCCGGCAGGTTGCTTTCACGGCCTTTTGTTATCAGCAGGTCATTGAATGCTGTAGTAAGCTTGCTGAGCTTACCTGCTGTAACTGCCTGCATTATCTTTTTCTTCACATCTGCTTTGATGACCGGGCTGCGAAGCAGGTTCACCAGGTCGCGGTTGCTCTTGCAGGCCGCCTGCAACCACTTCATGTCTGCATACACCTCTTCCAGGGTGTTCTGCTCGATGGTGAGATCGAGTAGTGATTTGGCGTATCGCGATGCTAAGCGTGGATTAGGCATAAATGTTTTTGAAATTAGTCTGTTTGTGACAATAGACGATCAGTGGACTATCAGTTCAGTTTCACTTCGTCTACCAGTCCCCTGATATGTGCTTCCTGCGCTTCTTTTGTAGCCAGTTCCCTTCTCAGCACTTTTTCGCTCACTTCCACTACCAGTTTACCAACCTGGTTCTTCACTTCAGTAAGGGCAGCCATTTTTTGAGCGTTGATCGCCTGCTGAGCATCGGTGATGATCTTGTTGGCTTCGACTTTCGCCTGCTCCTTTGCCTCATTGATGATCCTGTCTTTGGTATCACGGGCCTCTTTCAGAAGCTGCGCGCGTTCTTCGCGGGCTTTGGCAAGCAGGTTTTCATTCTCGTTTTTCAACTGGGCCATTTCTGCCTTTACGCGTTCTGCCGAAGCGATGGAGTTCGCGATCTCGGATTCTCTTTTATCCAGAGAACTCAGGATAGGCTTCCACGCAAATTTGCGGAGGAGCAACAGGACAATGATGAAGGCAACAAGTGTCCAGAAGAAAAAGCCGAGGCTGGGGGTTAACAATTCCATATACTATATTATAAATCTCTTGATTTTGAGAAAAGAACTGTACCCTCCGCCCTGTGCTTTGGGTACAGCACTGTGTTTGGGTCCTACGATTATTTCAGTACTGCAAGGAGACCTGCGATTACTGCGAACAGCGCAACACCCTCAACGAAGGCGGCTGTAAGGATCATAGCACCACGGATGTCATTAGCAGCTTCAGGCTGACGAGCGATAGACTCAGCAGCACCTTTACCGATCTGGCCGATACCGATACCTGCACCAATAGCAGCAAGACCAGCACCAACAGCTCCACCGAAGTGAGACCAGCTTCCGGTAACTTCAAGCAGCATGTTCATTAATTCCATGATTCTGATTTTATATAATTAAAAAAAACAAGACTGATTAATGGCCCTCTTCATCATAATGATGATCACCGATCGCCTGGCTGATGAACACCGCCGTCAGATTGGTGAAGATAAAGGCCTGTATGAACGCAACAAGTATTTCAATAACGTAAATAAACACCGCAAACGCAATGGACACCGGCGCAAATGACACACCTGCCGTCTTCGACATTTCAGTGAAAATGAAGATCAGACTCACAAAGCTGAGAATGATGATGTGACCTGCCGTCATGTTTGCGAATAAACGCACGATAAGGGCGAAAGGCTTGGTGAATACACCGAGCAACTCCACAGGCAGCATCATCAGCTTCACCGGAACAGGGACACCCGGGAACCAGAAGATATGGCCCCAGAAATGCTTGTTTGTACTTAACAGGATAACCACCAGGGAAATTATACCCAGTACTGCTGTGAATGCAATATTACCTGTCACATTCGCCGCGCCGGGAATCAATCCGAAGATATTATTGATCAGGATGAAAAAGAATACGGTCAACAGGTAAGGAAGGTATTTCTTGTACTGGTGTCCGAGGTTGGGCTTTGCCACATCATCCCGAACAAACATGATCACGGGCTCGATCGCATTCTGTAAACCCTTCGGGGCAGACGTAACGCCCTGGCCCGAACGGTACTTCTTCGCCATCCAGGTCAGGATCAGAAAAAGAACCGCAAGCGCCAGCAACATCTGGACAACATTCTTGGTCAGTGAAAAATCATAGACGCGGACATTTTGATCAACGGCTCCGTTGGCGTCTACCGGAACGATCTTCTTGCCTTCCAACTTGTAGCCATTATGCGCTTCGGTACCGTGGTGAAAGGCGGATGACATGAACACATCCAGCCCGCGCTCGGGAGAGTAAAGGATCACCGGCAGAGGCAGTGTGGCATGAAAATCATGACCGTCCTTTCCCTTGAGAGAGAAAAAATGGAATTCGTGGGCATCAGCAATGTGGTCCAG
Source organism: Bacteroidota bacterium (assembly GCA_023430465.1). Taxonomy (GTDB): domain Bacteria; phylum Bacteroidota; class Bacteroidia; order Chitinophagales; family Chitinophagaceae; genus JAEZAM01. Next base: position 59,090 of record JAEZAM010000113.1, read on the forward strand.
CATTTCCTTGCCTGGATCGAACTTGCCGCCCTCCCCGCCTCCACCTGCATTGGCTGCAAGCGAAATGAGCAGGAAAAACATGCTGAAAACCGCTACCGGTAAGGTTTTGATACGTCTGAATCCCATACAGTTCCGCAAATTTGCCGCAAAGATAAGTCCGGGAAGGTGAAAACGGTAATTTGAAGGAAGGTATTTCTGGGGCCGGGTTCGGTGACCTCTTTGCCCGCTTTGGCTAGTTTGCGTCTTTACGTGAATTTCTCGCAAAGACGCCAGGTTTAACAGCCAAGGCGCAAAAAAACTTGGCTAATTTCGCGCCTCATGTCTACCGATTCGCCCAAAAAATTCGACATAGCCGTTCTCCGGAGGGTTTTTAGCTACGCGGCACCCTATAAGCGGAAATTTTTCATCTCGGTGGTAATGGCCATCCTGCTGGCCCTGATCACGCCCATCCGGCCACTGCTCATCCAGTGGACCGTAGATGACTATATTACCAACCACCTGGAGAAAATGGTCATTTATATTACCCTGATCCAGGTCGGGCTGATCCTTGTAGAAACCGCCATGCGGTTCGCCTTCAGCTTTATCACCGCCTGGCTCGGACAATCCGTCGTTAAAGATATGCGGGTGGCCGTTTATCAGAAAGTGCTGCGGCTCAACCTCTCACAGTTTGATAAAACACCCATTGGCACCCTCACCACACGGACCATCAACGATATTGAATCCATCAACGATATTTTTGCTGAAGGCCTCGTACCCATCATCGCAGACCTGCTCAGCATCGTCTGTGTGCTGGTCTACATGTTCTGGGTCGACTGGCAGCTAACCTTCATTGCGCTAATCCCCTTCCCGATCATCATCCTGGCCACTTACTATTTCAAGGAAAGCATCAACCGGTCTTTCTTCCGGGTGCGCAACGCGGTGTCCAGCTTAAACGCTTTTGTGCAGGAACACCTTACCGGCATGCAGGTTGTCCAGGCCTTTGCTTCGGAGGACAGGGAATTCGATAAATTTCGCAACATCAACCGCGAACACCGGAACGCCAACATCAAGGCAATTTTCGCCTACTCCGTCTTTTTCCCTGTAGTGGAGATCGTGCTGGCACTATCCATTGGCCTCGTAGTGTGGTGGACGGCGAAAGATGCGCTGCAGCTCCAGGTGAGCCAGCAGGGCACCGTCATTTCATTCATTCTCTGCCTGAACCTGCTCTTCCGCCCGCTCCGCGTACTCGCCGATAAATTCAATGTACTGCAGATGGGCGTGATCGCCAGCGAACGGGTTTTCAAAGTGCTCGACAATGATGATTATGTAAAAAAACCCTCCGGCTTTATCCCCGCTTCCCCCATCAAGGGAAAAGTGGAATTTGATCATGTCTGGTTCAGTTATACGGGTGATAAACAGGTCATCAGCGACCTGAGCTTTACCATAGAACCCGGCGAAACCATCGCCATCGTGGGACATACGGGCAGCGGGAAATCAACCATCATCAGTCTGCTGAACCGACTCTACCATATCCAGGGTGGCGCGATCCGCGTTGACGGCGTGAATATTGAAGAATATGATCTTGATTTTTTGCGGAGAAATATCGGCGTAGTGCTGCAGGACGTATTTCTGTTTTCCGGCTCCGTAATGGATAACATCACCTTACGCAATGAAGATATCCCCCGCGAACGCGTGATCGAGGCAGCGAAGCTGATCCAGATGGATGAATTCATCCGGCGGCTGCCCGGCGGGTATGATTACAATGTGATGGAGCGCGGCGCTACGCTCTCATTAGGTCAGCGGCAATTACTTTCATTCATCCGGGCACTTCTCTATAACCCTGCCATTCTCGTACTGGATGAAGCCACTTCTTCCGTGGATACCGAAAGCGAACAATTGATCCAACACGCCATCGATACGCTGATCAAAGGGCGCACCTCGATCGTGATCGCGCACCGGCTGTCCACGATCCGCAAGGCGGATAAGATTATCGTACTGGATAAAGGCGTCCTCAGAGAAGCCGGCACGCACGAAGACCTTCTCCGGCGCGGCGGCTACTACGCCGAGCTGCACCGGATGCAGTACCAGGAGGGGTGAGGCTGGATGGGTGGGTACTGGATGGGTGGGTACTGGATGCTCCCATTAACCCCGGGATTCATCCCGGGGTGGCAAGCGCTAAGGCTCACACGCTGCCCGACAGCAGGCAAGTCCTTCACTACAATCAACTTGACCACAGAACTTCCCATTAACCCCGGAATTCATCCCCGGGTGGCAAGCGCAAGGCCCACACGCTGCCCGACGGCAGGCAAGTCCTTCACCACAATCAACGTGACCACAGAATCTCCCATTAACCCCGGGATTTATTCCGGGGTGGCAAGCGCAAGGCTCACACGCTGCCCGACGGCAGGCATGACTTCCTCTTTCCCACCCCATCCGCGACCGCACACCCCTAACCCCGGGATAAATCCCGGGGTTAATGACCTGTGCCGTGCGTGAATAATCGCGATTGTCTAAGATGACTTCATCGAACTTGCTCAATGCGATGATTGGACATTTATTAAAAAAATAATGCCCTTCCTCGATGTCAAATTACATGCAACCTGGGGTACTAAAAGGAGGGTCAGGAGCCTGACCCCTGACGTTTGCACAAAACTTTTTGACCACATAAAGGGGCGTGCTAGAGAGCGAAAAATATTCATTGATCGCATAAATGGGGATGAAGACCACATTCACTGTCTGTTCAACCTGCCCGCAACAATCACTATCGCGGACTGTATTCAACTTTTCAAAGGTGAATCATCCCGGTGGATCAATAAAGAACAGCTGATTAACGACATTTTTGCCTGGTGCGTGGGCTACTATGCGCGGTCCGTGTCACAATCGGATCTGCATACCGTGCGGGCATACATCGACAATCATGGGACGGGGAAGAATTTCGCCGAAGATCCGGCGCTCACAAAATTTCTAAAGGGATTGCGGAACTAACTCACAAACTCGCCGATTCTTCTCCTTCACCGACAGCCTTGCGGTAAGCCTTGATGAAGATCGCGCCGAGGTTCTTGTAGGGCGGAATGTAATCCTCAAACCCTTCCACAACAGCCTTTGACTTAAACTCCTTCCAGAACGGTATCCAATCAATGTTGCTGCCATTGCGCAACTTCTCCGTCAGCAACTGGAAGAATGGTTTATTGATCGCTGTCTTGCCGATCTGCTTGGATGCAATGATGTGGGCATCCGTTGATTTATGAAGGATGGAATCTATGAGGTGAAATCCACCACAAGAGCCCATGAACACCACCCTGCTCGAAGGTGACATATACGCGATCGTGGAATTGGCAAAATAACTGTGACCACGGTGGATTGTGACGGTCGGTTGCAGATTATTCTTTTCAAGATACTCACCCAACGCCTGCTGTGCCTTGTCATCCTCCCCGGTTTCTTCAGGCAATGGCTTGTTTGCAAAAATCGTCACTGGTTTTCCCTTCACGGATTTGATCGTGATCCATTGCGGATTTGACCGGTCAATTACCCAGTTGCCTCCGCCAAACATATTCTGGAAGCCAACGAATATTCCCTGGCCATCCTTATCGCCATAAAAGAATACCTGTGCGATCACTTCTCCTTTCTCATTGGTCAGGGAAGAGAAGGGCACATTATAGACCGGAGGTATTCCCAATTCTTTTGTCAGATCGATATTCTGCGTTGAATCTGCAGAAAGAAACAGCTTATTCAGGATGTTGTAAATCACCATCCCTTTCTGGTTATTATTGTCAACGTTGCGTTTGTAATTTTCCTGCACCAGCGCCAGCACTTCGTCCGCGAGCTTCTTATTCGTTTCGATGATGGAGGCATATGAGTCCGCTACATCCACCCCATCTTCCAGGCCTTCCGATTTCTCCAGGCCACCCACGAATGCTTTCATGAGGTCTGTTGCATCTTCATGACGGGGAAAAGAAGAAAGGAAATTACCAAGCGTGTTGTAAGCAGCAGCCTGGCTGATAAACTTGCGATAATGATCAAAGTGTAAACTGAGCAGCAAGGAGTCTCCGCGATTACCGATTTTTTTCATCATCAGCGGATAAACGCCATTGGTATAGCTGGATGTATAGATCAGTCCATCGCTCAGTACGGCCAGGTAATACAGTTCCTGTGCATTCAGCGGCTGGAGGCAACGAAATCTGACGGCATCATTTTCATTATGGAGACCATTGATGGTAGTCACAAACACATCCTTGGCCTTTTTCTCCAGCTTGGCCGTCAACTCACGGAATGCAATGGCCGTATCCTTATTGATGGCGCGCTGCATATAATCCATCTGCGTCTTCACCAGCAACCGGTAATACAAAACAGAATCTCTTTCCGCCGCATCGATTTCTTCAAACGACATTTTCCCCTTTACGATATTATCGAGGAAAGGGAAATACTGCTGCCCGCTTTTGCTGCGCGACATACGTGCTACAGCTTTTATGAATTCATCATCATTGATGTTGCGAATCCGGTTGCCCAGCTTGTTACTCGCCTGGGCATATGTATAGAGCTGCTCGGGATAGCGCTTGGCAACAACTTTTATCAAACTATCCGCGAAAGGAACGTCAGGATTATTTTTCAGGGTGAAAAATGTCTCCTGCGGTTTCAGCAGACAGTATTTCAACACGAGGTTTTCCCTGGCATCTTTATAACCCGGATTCCTGCTAAAGATGTCCGCTGCCAGTACGGCCGTACCCTCATCATAAGTCAAAGGCCGAAGCACCGGCTCGATGCTCTGCTGGCGGATATCTTTCTGCATTGCCTCTTTGTAGGCGTGAATGATATCGGGAAGATGCAGGGCATTTACTTTGCGGCTGCGCCAGTTCTGGCGGATATATTTCAGGACATTGGATACTCCCGTGAGATAATTCACCTTCAACCTATGGTCAAGCACCGAATCCGTTTCGATGACATATTGCAGTTCATCTATGCCATTTCGTAGTGCGGCAGTAAGGTGCATATTCACCTCTTCATTGACCGACGCCACGAACTCATTGTCGGTGCGGCCATCGGAGGCCAGCAGGCTCCTTTGTTCCCTGTCGATGTTATCATGAAAAAGCTCCCTGTTCTTGGGCGGCTTCATAGTCCGCAAAACTGCCGTATCCATTTGAGCACTAAGCGTTAAAGAGAAACCGGCGGCGAATGCCAGGAAAAACAGGTATTTGGCAGTTGATGTCATAAGGATAGAATCACAAATTTAGTAAGCCTGACCGAGATTCTGCGTTAAAACGCAGTCCACCCTTCAGACGCAAAAAGACAGCCAAAGGTGGCGGGCGGTACAAACTATAAAATTTTACGTAAAACCATGCCTGATATTAAGTTATCATTAAGTCTGGATGAACACAACCCGCTCATTTTACCGGGTATAAATTTACCTGTAGGTTTGCGGAAACTTTGACCGGAATGGAACATAAAGGGCGTAAAGTGCTGATTGCTGATGACGAACCCGATATTCTCGAGATTCTCAAATACAATCTCGCCAGCCAGGGCTATGAAGTGGTTACGGCAAAGGACGGCGACGAGGCCCTCGAAAAAGCAAAAAGAACCCTCCCTGACCTGATCGTTCTTGACGTTATGATGCCGAAGAAAACCGGCGTTGAAGTTTGTCAACTCCTTCGCAGTCAGGCGGCTTTTAAAGAAACGCTGATCATTTTCCTCACTGCCCTGAACGATGAAGGCACCCAGATCAAGGGGCTGGAGACCGGTGCTGACGACTATATCAGCAAACCCATCAGCCCCAAAGTTTTCCTTAGCCGCGTGAACGCGTTATTCCGCAGGGTCGCAAAATCAGAGGTCAAAGTGCTGGAAATGGACAACCTCGTGATCGATCCGGAACGCTTCATGGTGCAGGTGGATGGGAAAGATATCGTCCTAGCCAAAAAAGAATTTGAACTTCTCCATCTTTTGGCCCAGAAACCGGGGCGCGTTTTTCTCAGAAATGAAATATTGAACCAGGTCTGGGGAAATGATGTTATCGTGGGAGACCGTACCATCGATGTGAATATCCGGAAGATCCGGCAGAAACTTGGGATCGATTGCGTTACAACCGTCAAAGGTGTCGGCTATAAATTCGAACTTTAGTTAATGCAAAGGCGAAGCTGAATTCTATTGCCTTCTCAATCATTATCATTGTTTTCGCTTAAAAATATTACCCCCCGCCAGTTATCTTTCTTCACTGCACTGGCGCTCGCGGCACCTATCACCCTGCTGGTCTTTGTGATCGAGCGGAGATGGCAGCCTGTTGTGCTATCATTTTCCGTTGTCCTCATCGGCGCCTACCTCCTTATTTCACTGGTCCTTGAACGCTTTATTTACCGTAAGATCAAATTGATCTATAAATTCATTTACCAGACAAAGGCTACCAGGCGACAGGAAACGTATTATAAATATATCCTTCCAAAGAAAAGTATCGATGAAGTGCGCGAGGATGTGGAAGCCTGGGCTATTGAAAACAAACAGGAAATTGAATTACTGCGGGCCAATGAGCAATTCCGAAAGGAATTTCTCCAGAACCTTTCCCATGAATTCAAGACACCCATTTTTGCTATCCAGGGTTATGTGGATACGCTGCTGAACGGTGCGCTGGAAAATGGAGAGGTCAACAGGAGATTCCTGGAAAAGACAGCCGCCAATGTAGACCGATTGACCAGCCTGCTCAACGACCTGGATGAGATATCACGGCTTGAACGCGGAGAGATCACGCTGTCACCTCAAAATTTCGTTATCCAGGACCTGGTGAAAGAAACTTTCGAAAGTCTGTCCATCATGGCGGAAGCGAGAAACATTCGCTGCACCATTAAAAAAGGCTGCGAATCGCCGCTGACAGTATACGCCGACAAACAGAAGATCCGCCAGGTACTTGTTAACCTCACAGAGAACTCCATCAAGTATGGAAAAACAAATGGCAACATCACCGCCAGCATGTACATTACTGATGGGAAACATGTGCTGGTTGAGCTTGGCGACGATGGGATCGGTATACCTGAGAAACACCTGGGCCGCATCTTTGAGCGGTTCTACCGGACCGATGTAGGTCGCAGCATCGATGTATCCGGCAGTGGACTCGGCCTCGCCATCTGCAAACACATCATCGAAGCACATGGCCAAACAATCCACGTAAGAAGCACGGAGGATGTTGGTACTACCATCGGCTTCACGCTTGAAATGCGGCGTGAATGATCTGCTGACTATCTTTTCCCTAAATCATACTCCTGCCCAAGCAGCGCAGTTATCAGTTGTGCAATGCCAGCCTGGTAATACTGCTCACTCCGCTGATGCTCCCCACGTGGGGACACACCAGGCCCCATCAATGCTATCCAGGTTTCTGATGAACCTGCTATGAAACTTCCATGTGAGCTCCAGTTCTTGTCCCTGCGTCCGCGGCCATGATCTGTCGTGATCAGCAGGTTGGTTCGGTTGGCGTAGCCTGGCGTTTGCTGGATCCAATGCCAAAGCTCCGCCAGCATCCTGTCTGTCTTGTTGGCGTGATGCAGGTAAAGGTCATAGCGGCCCTGGTGCGCATATTCGTCGGTTTCTCCCAACCCCAGCAATACCACCCGTGGATGATGTACGGCCATGTACTCCTTTGCAGCCACGAAGGTCAGCTCATCATACCTCGTGCCCGCGCGGCCCCGCATGGTGCGTTGCTGAAGCTGGTCCAGCAAACGAAGCTCTGCAGAGGAGGTATCATTCGTTGGTTCGTAGCCACTATTTACCAGCAGGCCATTGCGATGCTCATTGAGGATATACGGAAAAACATCCCAGGAAGTAAAGGCCACAACGCGGCCCCGAAAACCGTCGAGTGAATTCAACTGTTCAAATACGTTCGCATGTGGATTCCGTTGTTTTTTATTGGAAGAGATCAAGATATCCGCATTACCGGTAAACATTTCATTGTAGCCCGGATAGCTGAGCTGGTACAGGTTGGTCGTGTTCACCCGGCTGCCAAAACCCCTGTTGCCTATAAGCTGACCTTGCCGGGAAATGACTTTCCAGAAAAAGGGAAGCAGCAACGCTCTTCTTTCCTGGCTGGTGGGTGCATCGTATAATAGTCGATTGATCTCTCCGGCCGGGCCATCGATACTGCCAAGCAGTTCATGATCGGCACCTTCAAACAGTTCCTGCCAGCGAAACCCATCGACGACAACGACGATGAGATTTTCGGCTGGCCTGACATCAGACATCGGGGAAGTGGACGAAGGTTGAAGAACCTGGCAAACACCTACCACCATTGCGGCAAGTAAAGAAGCTGCTTTCACGCACGAGGTTTTACAAAGCAACGACCCCAATATGAACGGTACGTTTCCCCTAAATGAAGGATACGTTAGCATTCTGCCAAAAAAAAACCACCCGGTGCTCTACGGCCGGGTGGTACTGCATGAGAAAAATGCCTTGGGGTACTGCGCCCCTGGACATGAGACGGTATGAAAGAACTGGTGCAAACTTCCAACAGCCATGTTACCCCAGTATTACCCCGATCTTAAGCATTCATGAACTTGCACGGCCATTGTCTGCCGGAAAATTTAATATTACCTTACTGTTAAGTTTTGCTAGCTTAGTAAAGAGCGATGAAAAACGTGCTAACCATATTGATCCTTGTCGTTGTCTGTTCCGGCCGAGTTGCTTCGCAGGCAATATCCATTGATTTTTTTGGGGAAAAACTCCGGTACGACTATCGATTGCCTCAACCCATGGCGAACGCTGTCTCTGTAGAAGAGATCATGGCCTATGAGGCCCGGCTTCAACATGCGGGACTGGAAAGCGTTGTAAATGCGTTAGCCGATTACAGGCAAAAACACCATCCCGATGACTGGCTGTTCTATCAACTGGTTCGCCGGGTGGCAGAATCGCTGAGCCCGAAGGCCGCCGACTACACACGATATACGATCTATAAATGGTTTCTCCTTCGTGAATCAGGATACGATGCACTCCTCACCGCCAGTGAGAATAAAATTCTTTTTTACATACGGACGGATGAACATATCTATAACATTCCAACTAGAATGGAAAACGGCAAATCATATGTTTGCCTGAACTACCATGATTACGGTTCCATTGATTTTGAAAAAGAATCCTTCCGCACTGTTCCGCTTCCCCTGAAGCCGGGGGCCATAGCATTTTCCTATAAAATAAAATCACTCCCCGATTTTGCCAGTTCCGCTTATGTAGATCGCAGCCTGCAATTCAATTATTATCAAAGCTCGTACAAGTTCAACATCAAGGTCAATCCTGAGCTGGGCATTCTTTTCCGGAATTACCCGGTGGTTGATTATGAGAGTTATTTCAACATACCCCTTAGTCGTACCACGTATGCATCACTGATACCCAAACTGAAGAAAAATATGACAGGCATGAATCAAAAGCAGGGGGTGGATTACCTCATGCGGTTCACCCGGTATGCGTTTTTGTTTCAGCCGGACACTGACGTATTTGGTGCGGAAAAAAGATTAAGCCCTGAGCAGACGCTTTTATACGAACAAAGCGACTGCGAGGATCGCGCCGCTTTGTTTTTCTATCTGGTAAAAGAGATTTATGATCTTCCGATGCTGGTGCTCGCTTACCCACACCATGTGTCGATCGCAGTGAAATTTGATAAGCCTGTCGGGAAACACATTATTTATAACGGATCTGTTTATTCAATCTGCGATCCAACGCCTCAAAAGAACGATCTCGCTTTGGGTCAGCCACTGCCTGCACTGGCGAACACACCATTTGATATTGCTTACGCGTATGATCCCGTAAATCAATAAACATTCGTCTGTGGTGTGAAACTCGTCCAGCCCTGCAACCAGTTATTATTTGGACCAACTGCACCCACATACGTCGTTGTCGTGAAACCAGTCATCCCAACAAAGCTCGCTACATCTGCAGCAAGCGCGGGGCTTCCTGCCTTTGGAGCAAAATTGGGTGCTGCCAATGTGAAAGGATTTTCCAGCATGATATCAGTAGCGGCCAGGTATGATTTACAGCTATCCACTCCTTCTGCTTTAGCCTTTACGCCTGCTGCATTGATCAATGATGTGCTCCCGGTTTTATAGGGTTCTGTTACCGCATGCACCAGGTTGTGCCTGAATGCAGAACGACCGTCGATATAGGCCTGCGCGGTTGAATCACTTTCAAACTGGAAGCCAGCCTTGGCATAGCCCATCAGGATGGAGTTGCGGAGAACAAACTGTGTAGACCTGCGGAACCTGGTATTGAAGTTGTGATTGGCCAGTGTACCAGCAGCACCATTTGGTCCTACAAAGGTAAAATTGCTCATCTGTGGACGGGTGCGGGGGCCTGCCACGGTGCCTGTGCCATCGTTATCACACTCGATTCCGTTACCGGCATCGCCACCATCTACAAATTGCGGATCGCGGAGTGAGATGCCGAACTGCAGGCGGCCGGTATAACCAAAGTCGAAATCAAAATCATCATCAGCAGTGGCAAAGGCAATGATGTTTTTCGCATTGACCGTTCCGCCAAAAAACTCATACGCATCATCATTGCCATAAGATACCTGGATGTTTTCCAGCACTGTGCCGCTACCAACACCACCACAGGTAAGACCGTTGATCTCGGAGTTGGGGTCCGCTGCGATACCGGCAAATTCGATGCGTACATACTTCAGTACACCGCTGTTGTCTGCCACTACGCTGCCGCCGTATTCTGCGTTGATACCACCCTCAATGATCGGTGTAGTGCTACGGTTGGTAGGCGCATTTCCGAGCAGTACGATGCCACCCCAGTCACCCGGTTTCCGGCTGCCAGGAGCTTTGCCTGAACTGAAGATGATGGGATCGGACGCTGTACCTTCCGCATAAAGGCGGGAGTTGCGCTCTACGATCAGCGCACCCTTTTGCACGGTATCACTCAGGATGATACTGCCTGCGGCGATGGTCAGCACGGCGCGGTTGTTCACGAACACATAACCTTTGAGTGTGTATTTTCCTTTAGGGAGTGACACGCTCTCATCGATCACACCCGTGATAACTTTGCTGCAAATGATCTGCTCCTGTTTGGTGCCTGTACAACCTGAAGGTCCGGAGCCACCGTTGTTTTCCACGGAATCATCGATGTTTACCTTGACACATGCACTCAGTCCTATCAGGATCGCACAGACTGGCAGAATTAGCTTTTTCATTTTATTCTTTTTAAAAAATTGATGATGGTAGTTCTTGTATATGATCAGAGATTAAGATTGTAATTGAATCCAAGTGTGATGGTCGTTCCTTGCTTGTAGCTCGTGAATAACCGGTCATTTCCGCCGAACGTCTTTTTATCATCGCGGTTCTCATAGGTAGCAAATCGCTGGTTGAGAATGTCACCTACCGTCAGGCGCAGTTCTGCTTTTTTATCAAGGATTTTTTGGCTGATGGAAAAATCAACAAGATCTCTGGGCCGCTCATAGATGTCGCCGAAATCATCGTTCCCAACCAATGCCAGGCGCTGGCCGATCCGGTTGTATAAAATGGAAATGTTTGTTCCTTTCTCACCGTCGTACTGGAAACCGGCGTTTACCAGGTAAGGCGACTGACCTTGCAGCGGACGTTCTGTTGCGGGAAGTTTCTCACCTGAAGCATCCACATTGCCAAGAGACACTTCAGAGAATATTACCGAAGCATTCCCGGTGAAATACAGGTTATCCAACCAACCGGCATCGGCTGAAAGGAAGGATAATTTTTTCCGGAATTCCGCTTCCACTCCGAACAGGCTGGCTTTGTCGGCATTCTGGAACTGGTACTGGCGGCGTGTAGCCACACTGGCACTGTTCAGTCTCAGCTCAATAGGATCGGTGAATCTTTTATAGAAACCGCCGAATGAAAGCAGTTCCCCGCCTTGCGGATAATACTCATAACGTGCATCGAGGTTGATGATGCTGCTGCGCTGCAGGTCGGGCGATCCGGCTGTGGAAGCTATCTGTTCGAAATCAAAGAAAGTAAATGGAGCGATCTCCCTGAACTCCGGGCGGGCAACGGTACGTGATGCAGCCAGGCGAAGATTCGTCTTGGCAGAGGCGCTGAAGGTCAGATTCATTGAAGGAAGCACATCCAGCTTGCTGGTATTGATGATCTGTGCTTTGTCTGTACCTGCAGTATTTGATTTAAGAAACTGCTCAAAATTCTCAAGGCGTGCGCCCCACACCAATCTGATCTTATTGTTGAGCTTATTGTCAAGCATAACATATCCTGCTGACAAGGCAGATACACCGAAATATTTATCCTGAGGATTTTGCAGATCGGTGCTTAACTCAAAACCCCCGGGACGGAAATTCTCCGAAGCAAATATCTGGTCGTATGGAAGCGCAAGCAGTGATGCGTCGGCGGGCTCTTCATAGCCGAGGATGATGGCGCGGAACTGCCGCAAACGCACAGTTGCACTACCTCCCACTTTTACCGACTGCACCTGTGTTCCCACAGTGAAGGGGATGGTCGCCGAAGCGTTATACCCAAACGCATTATCCGTCAGACCACTGTTGAAGCGGTTGGTGTTGTTGCCACGTAAATTAATGAGAAACGGCTCGTTCGTTCCAATACCGCGGCCGTAGGTTTGTACACGCAGATCAGGCTGCTGTTTATTGTTGAAAGCATAGTTCAGGTTCCAGGCCAGCTTGATATTCCGGAATCCAACCTGGTGTGTGCCTTCCAACTGTGTGGAATAAAGACTGCGGTGGTTCAACACGCTGGAGCGCAGAGAAACATCCTGGAGATTTTCTGTGTTCACCCCGGAGCGGCGATAATAATTGTCGTCGAGGAGTTGATTGAACAGGTTCTTGAATGCGATCTTGTGTTTGTTTTTTGTCCAGGCGATGTTTGCTACAGCACCCCAGCTCACAGTGTATTTATTTTGCTGATCAGCATAGTCAAAAAAGGCCTGACCATTGTCTCCTTTTTCATACAGTGTGCGATCCGCGGTATAAATCAGTTTGGAATTGCGATAGGTGATACCTACCACTGATCCGAAAGCGCCACCGTTTCTACCTTTCACGGCATTGGCCCAGGTGAGGTTATATTGTTGTACAGGTCCGGCCTTCGATTGATTTTCTCTGTATGCGTTGTCATCAAACTCCTTAGCTATCGCTTCCTGTTCTTCACGGGAGAGACGGTTGAAGGCAAGATATTTCTTTGGGTAAGAAGAAGGTAAACCACGATCAGTGAACCCCAGCCATTCTGTACCGGAGCGTTCATTGCTTACAAAATCCTTGAAAACGGACTGGGTATTGAATCCCAGGCTGGCTCCGAAGAAAAGCTGGTTAGATGTGGGAATGTCCTTGGTCTGGATCTGAACAAGCCCGCCGGCAAACTCCCCGGTGAGGTCAGGCGTGGCGGTTTTATTGATAATGATGTTATCGATGAGATTGGAGGGAATAACATCAAAAGAAAAAGCTTTTTTATCCGGCTCGCTGCTGGGGAGTTGGGCACCATTGATCAGGGCGGAGTTGTAACGATCACTCAGGCCACGAACGATCACAAACTTGTTGTCCTGGATGGAAGCCCCACTGACCCGGCGCAATACCTCACCCGTATTCTTATCGGGTGTGCGACGGATAAAATCTGCGGCGAGGCCGCTTGATACGGCGGTGTTATTTCGCTGAAAAACCAGGAGGGCGTTTGTACTCTCCTGCCGGCGGGAAACCGCTTTGACTGTAACACCTTCGATGCTTCTGGCAGCGGACTCGAGGGTGATGTTCAACTCATTGTCCATCCCTTCGCCCACTTCCACATCGCTGACCAGTTTTGACGCAAACCCGATGGCAGATATCTCGATCTCATATTTTTTCCCTGTACTGAGGTTGATGGCGTACCGGCCCTCCACATCGGAAGTGGTGCCACCGGCAGCACCGATGATCTTGATGGATGCACCCGCGACCGGCTCATTCCGGGAATTCACGATTTTTCCCGAAAGCTTCACCTGGGCCTGAGCAACAAAAAGCAGAAGGGAAAATAGAGCGGTCAAATGCAGCCTGGATAACATATCAGTAATTTCCGGCAAAGGAACTCCGGCAATGTTACCGGCCTGTTACGCACCAATTAAGGAATTGTGATGGCAATGTTACCTCAATGTTACCTTCCGGTTTGCCTGAATAGCAAAAACCCGGGTTGGGCGGGGCAAGTCAAATCATGTACATTTAAGTACGGAGTCGGTAGATATTACGTATAAGCTCTATATTAAGGAATTATTAATAAACGCTATTTTCCCTTCTGACGGGGCTGAACCCGGTAATTTCGCAACCAGTTAAAAAACAACAATGGGACTCAATTCATTTCTTAAGTTATTCATGCCCAAGAACAGGATCTTTTATGAACTGTTTGAGCAGGTGGCGGACAATGTGGCTAAAATGGGAACGGTGATGACGGATGTGGTGGCCGAAACGGATTTCGACAAACGTGCGTCACTGATCAAAATGATCGAAGACCTGGAGCATGCCAACGACGAGCTGACCCACAGCATTTTCACTGAATTAGGGCGAAACTTCATCACTCCATTTGATCGCGAGGACATACACTACCTGGCTACGTCACTTGATGATATTGCAGACTATATATATGCATCTGCAAAAAAGATCAACTTCTATCGGGTAAACCCGAACGATATGGGCATGCAGAAGATGGCAGAGCTGATCGAGCAGGGCGCTCACCAGGTGAGGCTTGCTGTGCGGGAGTTGAGGGATATGAAAAATATGCGCAACATCACCGAGGCGCTGGTAAAGATCAACAGCATCGAGAACCAGGCGGATGATATTTTTGACATGAGTATTGAGCGCCTTTTTGCCACGGAACCTGATGCCAAAGAAGTGATCAAGAAAAGAGAGATCTACCAGGTGATGGAGATTGTAACGGATAAATGTGAAGATGCGAGTAACGTGATCGAGAGCATTATCATCAAATACGCTTAACCACCGGTTCCTGCTTTAGCTCATTCAGAATTTTTTCTATGACTTTCCTCGTTGTGATCATTGCGCTGGCGCTGATTTTCGATTATATCAATGGATTCCATGATGCGGCGAACTCTATTGCCACCGTGGTTTCCACCAAAGTACTGACGCCCTTCCAGGCGGTCATCTGGGCAGCACTCTTCAACTTCGTCGCCTTCTTCGTGTTCAAAGACCATGGCGTTGCCAATACGATCGCAAAAACGGTGAAAACGGATTTCATCACCCTTGAGGTGATCTTCTCCGGGTTGGTAGCGGCTATCATCTGGAACCTGTTTACCTGGTGGCGCGGCATTCCATCGTCCTCCTCCCATACACTCATCGGTGGACTGGTTGGAGCTGCGATAGCGCATACCGGTACGTTTTCGGCCATCAATTCATCCCCGGTCATCCAGATCGCGATGTTCATTTTCCTGGCGCCGCTGATCGGAATGTTCATGGCGTTTGTGATCTCGCTCTGGTTTATTTATTCATTCAAAAAGACACCTGGTCCCCGTATCTTCTCGATCGCGGTGATCCTGGCGGTGATCGCCTTCCTGGCGTTTATTCTTGAATACGATCCTGCTAAACTCAAATCTCATTATGAGTCTTATGTGGCAAAAGTGATCTTCCATTCGCAGAACTTCAAATGGATATTATTAAGCCTGATCGTATTGATCATGGCATCGTTCTCCCTGTTCCTGAGCAGGCTCAATGCTCACCGCGCCAATGTGTGGTTCAAGAAGTTGCAATTGATCTCTTCCGCCATCTTCAGCGTCGGCCATGGTGGTAATGACGCCCAGAAAGTAATGGGTGTGATCATGGCAGCATTGATCGTGAGTGATCCGGTGAGATATGACATCAACAGGATGGAGTGGTGGATACCGCTTTCCTGTTATGGCGCCATTGCCCTGGGTACGATGAGTGGTGGATGGAAGATCGTGAAGACGATGGGAACGCGCATCACGAAAGTAACACCGTTTGAAGGGGTAGCTGCAGAAACTGCAGGCGCACTGACACTCTTTATCACTGAAGCGCTGAAGATCCCTGTCAGCACCACACATACCATCACAGGGGCGATCATGGGCGTAGGAGCTACAAAACGCCTGTCAGCAGTCCGCTGGGGTGTTACCATCAATCTTATCTGGGCGTGGATCCTGACGATCCCCGTCAGCGCCCTCATTGCAGTTGGGGTGTATTACCTCGTGCATGCGGTGAGGTAGAGTGTTTCTGGATGCTGGATTGTTCTGGATGCTAGATGCTGGATGCTGGATTGTCCTGGATGTTGGATTGTCCTGTACTCTCCCGATCTGGAATGAAGTTAATGACGAGAAACAGTTTATAATTATGTGAGCAAACTATGCAAATCAAGTCTCTACCCAGCATTCAGCAATCCTGCATCCACTGATTCACCCATCCAGCATCCAGTATCCACCCATCCAGTATCCAGCAACCACTGATTCACCCATCCAGTATCCAGCATCCAGTATCCAGCATCCAGTCCCCATCACCCAGCTAATTCAACTCCCTCGGTTGCCCATTGAAGATCGTGTCGTCGGCTTTTAGTCGCTGTTCCCAGTTCCAGGCAGTGGACATCATTTCGTCGAGGGTAAATTTGGGATCCCAGCCAAGCCTGGTTCGGGCAAGATCATTATTGGCATAGATCGCGATCACATCACCCGGGCGGCGCGGGCCAATCTCATAGTTTAATTCCGTACCGCTTACTTTCTCGAATGAAGCGATCGCTTCAAGGACTGTCACTCCATTTCCGGTTCCCAGGTTGAATATTTCACAATGCTCCTCATTTTTTTTCGCCTGGAGATATTGAAGCGACAGCGTATGCGCGTGGGCGATATCACTGACATGGATAAAATCGCGCAGGCAGGAACCATCGCGGGTATCGTAGTCGGCGCCATAAACAACCATCTTCGGCAGCTTGCCGATCGCGGTTTGCGTGATCGCCGGCACCAGGTTCTGCGGTCGGCCCAGCGGCATTTCGCCGATCTGTATGGAAGGGTGTGAACCAACCGGGTTAAAGTAGCGGAGCAGGATACAATTGGTCGGATTGGTGCGGGCAAACTCCGTGATGATCTGCTCCCCCATCTGCTTTGTCAGGCCATAGGGCGACTCAGCGGGTTTTGTGACCGTTTTCTCCGTCACCGGAATCCGGTCCGGGTTTCCGTACACTGTGCAGGAAGAAGAAAAAACAAAATAGGGGATGTTGAATTCCTGGATACACTTCAGCACATTGATCAGCGAGTTAATATTGTTCTCGAAATAAAGCAGGGGCTTCTCCACGGACTCCCCTACCGCTTTGTAGGCGGCGAAATGTATGATCCCCTCGATATCTGGGTTTTCATGAAATATGGCAAACGTGTCGTCGTAGTTGCACAAATCGACTTTGTAATTCTTGACTTTCTTGTGCGTGATCCGTTCAACGCCGTTCAGGATGCCAGGGTTGGAGCGACTGTTATTATCGACCGAGATTACATCGTAGCCGTTCTCGATAAGATCCACGATCGTGTGCGATCCGATATAGCCGCATCCGCCTGTTACAAGTATTTTAGCCATATAACAAAAATCGGGAAAAAGAGCGCAATCTGATTTTAAACTCAAAACTTAAAACGTAAAACGCGAAATATGGTCTCACGTTCGTGTTAGCTTCGGTCTGCAATCCGCATCATTTCACACAAAGGGACAAAGGGAGCAAAGAACGCCGGCCATCACCCGGCGCGCAGCCATCCAGCATCCAACCATCCAGCATCCAGCCACCCAGCATCGAGCCATCCAGCATCCAGCATCCAGCATCCAGCACCCAGCAATCCCGATTCTCCCTATTTTTGCACCTATGGCATTAAAAGAAATACAACCTACAGGTAACAAAGACACAAGGAGCGGATTTGGTGATGGTATCGTGGAAGCAGCGAGAAAGAATGCCAATATCGTTGCGCTCACCGCCGATCTTCTGGGCTCGATGAAGCTTAACCAATTCATCAAAGAATTTCCTGAGCGCTTTGTCCAGTGCGGCATTGCTGAGGCCAATATGATCGGTATCGCTGCAGGGCTTACCATCGGAGGGAAAATTCCCTATACGACTACGTTCGCCAACTTTTCCACGGGTCGTGTTTATGACCAGATCCGTCAGTCCGTTGCCTATAGCGGCAAGAATGTAAAGATATGTGCATCGCATGCCGGACTCACGCTCGGAGAGGACGGGGCCACGCACCAGATATTGGAAGATATCGGCCTGATGAAAATGCTTCCCGGCATGACCGTCATCGTTCCCTGCGATTATGCACAGACCAAAGCGGCGACAGAAGCCATTGCCGATTACGAAGGTCCTGTTTACCTCCGCTTCGGCCGGCCCGTTTGGCCCATCTTTACCAGTGACAAACCCTTTGAGATCGGTAAAGCACAACAGTTTTCCGAAGGTACAGATGTAACCATTTTCGCCTGCGGTCACCTGGTATGGAATGCGATCCAGGCCGGGGTTATCCTCGAAGAAAAGGGAATCAGTGTCGAGGTCATCAATATTCACACCATCAAACCCATTGATGAGGAAGCTGTGCTTCGTTCAATCCGCAAGACCAAATGTGTAGTGACTGCAGAAGAGCACAACATCATAGGTGGCCTCGGCGATGCCATCGCGCAGATCGCTACCCGGCATTTCCCCGTGCCCATCGAATACGTTGGCACCAATGATACGTTCGGTGAAAGCGGTACACCAAAAGAGTTGCTGAAAAAATATGGACTGGACGTTCCCGATATCGTTGCCGCAGCCGAAAAGGTAATAAAAAGAAAAAGTTGAGTGCCCGCCGGCGCATGGAATAAACCCGCGCGTTGGAACCGGTTCTAATGTTCAATAAACCAACTGAATGCCATCTACAAATGCTGTCAGTGATAGCGAACTGCTGATCCAGTTCAGGAATGTCGCCACAAAAGACCGTGCTTATACCGCCATCATCCGGCGGTACCAGGAAAAATTATACTGGCATATCCGCCGTATGGTCGTTGACCACGACGATGCAAATGATGTGCTCCAAAACGTCTTCATCCGCGTCTGGAAAGGCCTGGAAAATTTCCGGGAGGACAGCCAGCTATATACCTGGCTCTACCGGGTTGCCACCAATGAATGCCTGACTTTTCTCGAGAATCAAAAGAAAAGAACCTCTGTCAGCCTCTCCGATGTGGAAGAAGGATTGAGCAATAAAGTGCGGGCCGATGAGAATTTTGACGGCAATAAACTGGAGTGGAAACTTCAACTTGCGATGCAACAGTTGCCTGAAAAACAACGCATTGTATTCGGTCTACGTTACTATGACGAAATGCCCTATGAAGAGATGAGCCGGGTGCTGGAGACCAGTGAGGGGGCGCTGAAGGCTAGCTACCATCATGCTGTTAAAAAAATAGAAGACTACATTAGAAATCATTAAACTTTGAGGCCCATTTCGGGTCTGAAATAGTGGAAATGAACAGGAGAGATTACATATCAGCCGAATTGAATGAACTGAATAGCAGCCTTGCCGGCTTTTCACCGGTCACGCCCTATACAGTTCCCCCGGCTTTTTTCCTTTCGTTCCCGGATAAAATGCTGGAACTCGCGCAAAGTCAGGTACAGGTCGAGCTGACCCAGGAATCGATCGGTCTTCCCGTTACCAATTTACCCATGACCGTTCCGGAAGGATATTTTGAAAACTTCCCTGGCCTTATGCTCGGTTTGGCAAAATCAGGTGAATCGGATGCTGCACGCGAGATCGAATCTTTATCGCCAATACTGAGTGGCCTTCGGCACAAGTCCACTTACGTGGTACCTGCGGATTATTTTGAGCAGTCCATCGATAGCGTTCAATCCGCCGCGGCGGAAATTGCCGGACTGTCTCCCTTGCTTGCGGGGCTTGACAAAAGCATGCCTTACAAGGTGCCCCAGGGCTACTTTGAAAATCTTACTCTGCCCACAGCAAAACGCACAGCCACCGTTGTGAAAATGGGGGCCAGGAAATGGTTCCGCTATGCCGCCGCCGCCGTTATCACGGGATTGATCGCTACCATGTCCGTGGTGTTCATTAATTCCGGCATTGAAGAGCCCGGAAAAGACGGACAGGCCTGGATCCGAAAGAGCATGAAACAGGTCAGCACTGATGAACTCAATGAATTTGTTGCATTGACAGAAGAGCCGGTTGCAGAAGTGAAACCTGAAAATGCAAGAGAAATGCAGGCGCTGATGCAGGATGTCAGCGACCAGGAGATACAAAGCTTCCTGGCCGATGCGCAGGGCACTACTCCTGAGGACGACGATGAGCTAATTTTTAATTAAACAATGAAAAGACTTTTACTCATACTTACTTTATTTTTCTCCACCTCACTGATTGTCGGGGCACAGGAGGATGATGAACACGACAACGAAAAGATCCGGGACAAGATGAATGAATACATTCAGAAAAACCTGGACCTTTCAAAAGATGAAGCGAAGAAATTTACTCCTGTTTTCCTGGAATATTTCCGGGAGTGGAGACAAACTATCCGCGGCAACCGGGGCGACAAGCTTATACGTCAGCAGAAAGTGGTGGAGCTTCGCCTGAAATACCGGACCCAGTTCCGGGATGTACTGGGTGAGCAGCGGGGTAATAAAGTATTTCCTTTACAGGACCTCTTCATTAAGGAACTGGCCGCCTTGCGACGAGATCGGTTAAAGACCGACAGGCGACCGAATCGTAGATAGATCAGGCAGAACTCCCGTAACGGGAGTTTTGCTTTTAAGACTATGCCCCAAACTTCCAGACAGGCGTTTTGACGTCATGGTAAAAGAGAAAAGTCCAGTTCTGCCGCTCTCCCTGCTCCCACCACTCTCTCCGCAACTCCATTGCCTTCTTCCCATCGTAGTCATATTTGGCGGAAAACCTGTGCTTCATCTGCTGTATCTGCGGCGCATCGTCCGCACCGAAAAAAATAATTTCACCCTCGTCTTCGATACGGAACACCTGGTGATAGGGCGAATGTGCGCCTGTCACCTGGTAATAAATGTATTCATCGATGACACCATCGCCCTCCAGGAAATGAACAGACGAATTGTTTTGCAAACCCGTGAGTTCCTCCGGGATATAAGAAGCCGAACCTTTCCCCAAAGCAAATTCCAGCTCGGCCCGTTGTACAAAATATGTTGCTTGGGGAAATGAGAGCCGTTGCCCGAGCCCTTCCCGCTCCACACTGATCCCTCCCGAATGGTCTTTGTGGAGGTGAGAGAGTAATACTTTAGTGATCTCAGAAGGGTTGATACCTGCATCGACAAGATTCTGATGTAACTGCAGCTTACCGTCTTTTTCAAATCCAAGGCCGGTGTCAAGCAGCAATATGTCTTTTGACGTGATAACGACGAATGGCTGGATCTCGACCAGTAAACTTCCTGTCGGTCGGTCGTTCAACTGGTGAGCGCTTTCATCAAAGGGAACAAACTGCTTTGTCTTATCGATGGTAAAACTTCCTTCTGACAATGGTATGATCTTCATATTAAGTCTTGATGCAGCATAACTGCACCACGAAGTTAAGCCCGCGTCAGCGCAAAACCATTTGCCTGTCTGCATCGAGACGTATCAGGATGAACAACAGGACAGTGAATGTGAGCAAAGAAGTTCCACCATAGCTGATAAAGGGCAGAGGGATTCCAATAACCGGGGCCAGCCCGATGGTCATGGCAACGTTGATCCCGATGTGAAAAAAGAACACAGCCGCAACACCATATGCGTAGCAGCGGCTGAAAACGGAACGTTGACGTTCTGCAATGGTAACAATGCGGAACAGCAGCAGCAGGTAGACGGCCATCAGGATAAAACTGCCGATGAAACCAAAACCTTCACCGATGGTATCGAAGATAAAATCGGTGCGTTGCTCCGGTACAAATCCATAACGGGTCTGTGTGCCCTTGAGCAATCCCTTACCAAGCAGGCCGCCGGATCCAATGGCGATTTTGGACTGCTTCACATTGTAATCAGCGGTATTGGTCTGCTTCGTGCCGGGTGTTGTAACAGGGGGAGCTTCGCCGGGTTGAAGCTTCATGTACTCAGCCGGCACGTCCCGGCCGATGGTACTGTAAATACGTTCCACCTGGTGCTTTTGCAGAACATTTTTGAATATCATGGGCACGGCAAACCGTTGTATGCCCACACAGACCAGGCAAATCGCTGCGATCTTTACAAGCACGGTCCTGTCTCTGCGGATCTGCCTGCGATTGAGAAAGGCAACAAACAGTCCGAGACCAATGAGAATAAATGCAAGCGTATTTTTTTCCAGCAGCAGTGTAGCCACTACCAGCGCAGCTACGGCAAAGCCGATGACCAGTATTCCTGAAGGCAATCCCTCCCGATACATCACAAGGAAGAAGGCAAAGAATACCAGGGCAAGCCCTGTTTCTTTTTGCGCTATAGTGATGACGGCGGGGATTAGGGCTATCGCGGCCGCGATGATATGAGAGCGTGTCTTTGTAAAATCCGTATCCGGTCGCGATATGTATTTTGCCAGTGCCAGCGCAACGCAGATCTTGCAAAATTCTGCAGGCTGAAACTGGAACCCGCCCAGCTTGATGATGGATGAGGTGCCTTTTACGCTCGAACCGAATGGAAAAACCAGCAGCAATAAGAAGATACCCGCGGCATACCAGAGATTGGCCGTTGCCGAGAAAAATTTACTGTCTGTCAGGAGAATGAATAATCCTAGTACGAGTGCTATTCCAAAAAAGAAAAGCTGCTTACTATAGTCCGTCTTGAAGCCGATAAACGACTGGAAGATCGGATCGTCTTCCTTATAGGTCGCACCGAAGATGGCTGTGATCCCAATGCTCACAAGCAGGATGTATATCCATACGATACTCCAGTCAATACCTTTTGAAATAGCAGGATTGCGTTGGCTCATGACTTGGTTGGGTTGACCGGGTTCTTCACTGTTTTTTGATTTTGCAGAACGAGCCAGGACACGGAAGGCTTTGGCGCTGGAATTTTTTTGGCGGGCATGGGCTGATCTGCCGGGAGTTTATGCTTTACATATTTTCTCAGGTATGCGCTGTCGTTGGTCTTTTTAAACCACTCCACAGCGCGCAGCGAGTCTGTTTTGAACTGAAGCCGTTTAAAATACGCCGGCATCAGGTTGGTATTGGCAATGCGTTCTACATCCGCCTTACTTTTGGTTTGAAGCGTATCGTTTAGATATTTCTCGATCATGATCCGCGCAATAGGTCCACCCCAGGTAGCGCCGTATCCCCCGTTCTGTACGCAGACGGCTATGGCGATCTTAGGATCATTCTTTGGTGCGAAGCAGATGAACATGGAGTTGTTTGGCAGCTTTATGCGTCGGCCATCCAGCACTGTATAGGTCTCCGCGGTACCTGTCTTCGCACATACATCGATATTGGGTATCTGAGCAACCCTTGCCGTACCAAATTTCACCACATCATGCATCCCCTCAATAACTGCACGGTAAGCCGTGTCAGGAATACTCGTGAGTACATTATGACGGGTCCGGAATTTATTCATGATCACGGAATCCCTTGGCGTTTCTCCTTCGATGTTTTTTACAAAATGAGGAGTATAATAATATCCCTTGTTGGCAATGATGCAGGTGAAATTAGCGAGTTGTAACGGAGTTGCCTGCATCTTATCCTGGCCGATGCCGAGGGTCAGGTTAGTACAGGAACCCCAACTGCCGCGGTATTCTTTGTTATAATCCGAGGTGTCGGGAATGAAACCGGTATTCTCACTTGGCAGATCGATACCCAGCCTGACACCCATGCCGAAATCATTCAGGTATTTGCGCCAGCGCAGGTAACCCTCTTTTACGTTGCCGTATTTAGGGTTGTCGACTGTGAGCCGATATATATGGGCATAGTAGGCGTTGCAGGAATTCGCGATAGATAGTCGCAGATTGGCAGCGTGGCCGCCACCCGCGTGCGTACAGGCAGGCTTGCCATTGCCGCAAAGGTTGTATCGGCCACCGCAGGGAAATCCATAGGCAGGGGTTATCACGCCTTCATCAAGGGCCACGAGTGCGCCTACGGGTTTGAAGGTAGAGCCCGGTTCATACCGGCCATTGATCGCGCGGTTGAGCATAGGGCCGGTGACGTCCAATGCCATGCGGCCATAGTTTTTGCTTTTAAATGGACCTGTCAGTTCGTTGGGATCGAAGTTCGGACCGGAAACCATCGAGAGTATCCCGCCCGTTTTAGGATCGATGGCCACTACCGCACCGACTTTGTTTGTCATCAGCTTTTCTGCCAGTTGCTGAAGTTCCACATCGATATAGGTGCGCAATCCCCGACCCGCAATGGCCGCGGTATCAAAGATGCCGTTCTCGTAGCTACCCACCAGGCGGTTGTGGTTATCCTTGATCAGGTGCTGCACACCCCGTACCCCCATCAGCACGCCCTCGTAATAGGACTCCAGCCCGCTTTTGCCGATATAATCGCCCATGCGGTAAAAATTGTTGGATCGCTCGATATCCTTCGGACTCACTTCACTGATATAACCAAGGATATGGGCACCCACATTGTAGGGATAGGTCCGTACGGGTCGTTCAACGAGTGCAAAACCAGGGAATCTCCAACTGTTTTCCTGGAACCGGACCTGCATCTGCGGGGTCAGCAGCGCCTGGAATACAGAGGGGTGAACGGCTTTGTTTTTAAAAATGGCGTCGTTGATCCGTTTTGAAAACTCCGCTACATCCATCTCCATCAGCCGGCAAAATGCAGTCGTATCAAAATTCTTCACCTCGGCAGGAGTAACCATGAGGTCGAACATAATGGAATTATTGAGGATGGCATTGCCTTTTCGGTCATAGATGATGCCGCGTTCAGGGTAAACGATCTTGGGAAAAACGGCATTGTCCATCGCGAGCTGGCTGTATTTACCCGAGATCACCTGGAGGCTGAAAAGCTGGATGATGATGATGAGGAAGGATAGTAAAAAGATGAGACGTATTATACGGCTACGGGACTGGTTAAACACAGACATAGGTCAACAACATGTATAATTGTGGTCCGATCGATCGGAATAGAGAAGTAGTAACACAAAGTACGAATTCAAACAGCCGCTTTCCAAATGTTTGAAATAATATATTTCCTAAAATTCAGTTTCACGCAAAGACGCCAGGAAGGCAATACACATACGAATTTTGAAGCTAGATTTTTTGCGATTTCTTCCCTTCCTTTGCGAGGTTTGGGCATAGGGAACGGCGACATCTACATTAAATGTACCTGAAAGCTCACTTTCGCGCCTAACGCCTGGAAGACTTTGAGGATCGTGTCGAGCCTGGCGTTTGTAATACTATTTTCAATTTTGGATATCTGGGCTTTCTGGACACCTACGAGGATGCCCAGTTGCTCCTGCGTCATGTTTTTCTTCTGACGCGCTTCTTTGATAGCGTTTCCCAGTAATTCTATCCGGAGTTCCTCCTCGAAAACGTCGCGTCTTTTCGTGCCTTTCTTACCAATATGGCGATCGATCATTGTTTCCAGCGAAACAGTATTGTTGTGCTTTGTCATATCAGATGTTTTTCCCGTAGTAATATTTTGCCCGGATCCTTTCTGCTCTTGCAATATCGCTGGCAGGTGTTTTTTGCGTTTTTTTTAAGGAACCATGTGTTGCAACCACAACTGTAGGCAGAATTGATTTGTCCCAGAAAGCGAAAAGTCGGTATGCATTTGACTCATAGCGAGTCCGGAATTCCCAGATGTCTTCGGTAATTTTTTTGAACAGCTCCGGGTCATTCAGCACTTGTGCCTTCCGAATATTGTAATATATCTTCTCGCGTACCCTACCCCCTACC
>JAEZAM010000072.1 GCA_023430465.1 Bacteroidota bacterium
TCTTTTGGTTGTTACCCCTGGCCACCATCTTTACGGCACCTTACCTGCGGATGCTACTGGCGAGGCGGCGATCCCGGCGCTTGCTGATCATGGTCCATACTGCGCTTGCTGTGCTTGTGTTGCTGGCAACGCTTATTATGAATTTCTATTTCTTTCAACCACCCACCCTGATTGCATGGGTGATCGGTATTGCTTTGATAGTCTGTTATATCTATTACCTGTTAGCGAAACGAAGCAGCTCAGCGTTAAGATTTCTTGGTGTGACGCTGGGCATGATGATCGTGTTCAATTTTTTTGCGAATTACAGTTTTTTCCCCAATCTGTTGAAATACCAGGGAGGTAACGAGTTAGTGGCGCAAATGAAGCGCGATGGGATCCAGGTAAAGGATGAAGATATTATCCTTGTCGATCACAACGCCCATACGTTTGACTTCTACCGCGGCTATAACCACGATGTGCTGGAATATGACCGGGTAGCGCAGACGTATGACTCAACACGAGGCAAATACTTTGTGCTTACCGGAGGAATGATCCGCGGACTGCGGGAACAGGGATTTGAAGTGATACCCGTAGCCAGTCATGTTGACTACAACGTAACTACATTGAAATTAAAATTTCTCAATCCCGCCACGCGGGCCAGCAAACTGGATACAATCATGCTGGCAAAGCTTAGGCGCTGATCTGGTTATGGTTGTAGATATGTTTATTGTGTGGGTAAGCAATGATCAGGAAGAACAGCAGGGCAATGCCGGCTTCAAGCAGCTCAGCGCGTTTACCATGGCGGATGGTCTCTGACAGCGCAAATACGACAAGGATGCTGATAACCTGGTAATTTTGAGGAATCATAACGCCGATACTATCGAGCCATCTGCGAAAACCTTCTTTCTTTTTATAAATAAACGGAATAATGAGCAGGTAGATCGCCATCACCGCGATCAGTCCAAATGAAAAGATGAGGCGGTTAAGTTTAACTCCGCCAACTACCAGGTTATGAAGGTTAGTTTCTCCCTGTGCATTGTTCTTTTCAAAAAATTCCGAGCTCTTGATGCCCAGGATGCGCTGCCCCCAGGAAATCTCTTCGCCTGCAGCAACCACCAACAGAAGGCCAAGGCCCAGTGTGATCGCCAGGAATTTCCAGTTCCGTCGGTTGCGGAGCCGGGCAAACCTCACGAAACATATCCAGGCGCCGGCAAGCAAACCGAGCACCGTAAGCCATTCTACCAGCCCATCCTCCATAATATATGTTTCAAAGGCCTGGAGATTGACCTGGAATAAAATAAAACCGGCGAGCAGGATGGCAAATACAAAAACAAGAACTGCTTTTTCCGTCGTACCTATGTTTTGTGGCTTCATGTAGTTATTTTTTTTAAAGGCGGGTTAGCTTTTCTATAGCTGCGTCCAGGGTTTCTTTTTTCTTGGCAAAACAGAACCGGATCACCCGGTTATCTGTGCCATCCTGGTAAAACGCTGACACCGGGATACAGGCAACACCATGATCTATTGTAAGTCGTTTCGCAAACGCGGCATCGGGTTCATTGCTGATATTTTCGTATGTGGCACATACAAAATAGCTACCAAGGGTAGGCAACAGGCTGAATTTTGTAGATGCCATAGCATTGACAAAATGATCTCTTTTTTGTTGCAGGAAGCCGCCGAGCGAAAGATAAGAAGTTTTGTTTTGAAGAAAAGAAGCCAGGGCCACCTGTGATGGTGTGTGGCAGGAGAAACAATTGAACTGATGGACCTTTCTGAATTCGTTCATCAATTCCTGTGGGGCTATGCAATATCCGAGCTTCCAGCCGGTACAGTGATAAACCTTACCAAAGGAGAAACAAACGAAACTGCGGTTGAACAGTTCGCGATATCTTAGAATACTTTGATGTTGCCTGCCATCGAAGATGAGATGCTCATACACTTCATCGCTCAGTATGAGAATATTGGTATCCCGTACAATGTCCTGCAGGGTCAGCATGTCTGACTCTTCAAGTATGGACCCGGTTGGATTATGAGGGCTGTTTATCATGATCATCCGCGTACGCGCGTTGATCTTGTTTTTTACCTCATCCCAGTTGATGTGATAACCGGGAAAGCTGAGCGGGATGCGAACGGCGATGGCACCATTTACTTCGATGTTCGGGATATAACTGTCGTATGCAGGTTCGAAGACTATTACTTCATCACCCGGTTGAAGCGCCGCAGTGAGCGAGGTATAGATCGCATAGGTTCCGCCGGGTGTAATAGTGATCTCGGTTCCGGGGTCGACCGCTGTTCCGTATAGTGCCTCGGTTTTCCCGGCTAACATTTCCCGAAGGGGTAAATGACCTTGCATGGGGCAATATTGATTGTAGCCATCGCGCATCGCCTTGCTTACGAGTTCGGTGAGCTCGGAATCCATTGGAAAATCAGGAAAGCCCTGGCCCAGGTTGACGGCCTGATGCTCGTTAGCGAGCGCGCTCATCACCGTGAAGATATTGGTGCCAACGTTGGGTAATTTCGATTTGATCGGGAGTGACATGGCGCAAATTTAGCGACTACTTCTTCGCTTTTCGCGGCTTTACCAGTTCATAAGACCAATCTATCCATTGCTTTAATTGAGCTGTCGGCACTGAGCCGTCTACAATGACGGTATTCCAATGCTTTTTATTCATGTGATACCCCGGTTTCACGCAATCAAATTCTTCACGCAGTTCAATGGCCTTATCGGGATCACATTTTACGTTGAATGAAAGCGGTTCACTATCAAGACCTGTAAGCAGGAATGCTTTACCTGACACTTTGAACACCAGCGTATCGGGTCCGAAGGGAAGGGTTTGTTCGGCGTCAGGTTTGGAAAGGCAATAATCGATAAGTGTGTCTATATGCATATTATTCCGGTGTAAGTATGGCGGTTGCTTCCACTTCGATCAGGTATTCCGGGTTGATCAGTCCCTTCACTTCGATCATGCTGGTGCAGGGTTTTATTTTTCCAAAAACCTCGCCATGCGCGCGTCCATATTCTTCCCAGCGGGAGATGTCTGTCACGAACATTCTTGTACGAACTACGTCAGTAATGGATCCGCCTGCCTTTTGAAGGTAGAGTTCGATCTTTTTGAGAATATAACGGGTTTGTTCATAGGCATCATTGCCACCAACAAGGTTGGAGTTTTCATCTACAGCTACGGTACCTGTGATCTCGATGGTATTACCGACGCGTACGGCGCGGCTGTATCCAACGATGTCTTCCCAGTGTGCTCCGGAGGAAAAATTTGTTCTCTTCATCAGGCGGGTTTAATGGTTATGTTATCGGGTTTGATCATGGGTTCTCCCTGCATGCGAAGGAGTATTTGCGCAACCGTGACCACATCTTTCTGGCAGTAGGTAACGATTCTTGAAACATTTTTTTCTTTCCAGTATACTTCCCAGACCATACTGCCGTCGATGTCATCTTTTGAGGAAGCAACACCGAGGGCATGAGCCAGCAGATTCAGTGAGGTATAATTTTTGAAATCCCCGAATTTCCAAAGCTCCATGGTATCGATATGGTTGACTTCCCATGGTTTCTTACCGCTGGTGTTGAGTACGGTGGGCACAGGGATGCTGTTGATGATCATCCGGCGGCATAAGTAAGGGAAGTCGAATTCTTTCCCGTTGTGTGCGCAGAGATAGCGGGGTTCATTACCCGACCATTTATTCAGCATATCGGCGAAATCCGCAAGTAAAACGGCTTCCTGGTCGCCGGCAAATGATTTCAGCATGAGCCGCCTGTCGATGCCGGTTCCCTGCAGGATACCGCAGGAAATACAAATGATCTTTCCAAACTCGGCATAGATGCCGGCCCTTGGATAAATGTCGCCGGCGTTCTCATCCGGGCGGCTGCGCAGCAGTACTTCGGCTTTTTTATCCCATAATTCCCGCCATGTATCGGGGACCTGGCCATACTCCGCATACTGCGGGACGGTTTCGATATCGAGGAAAAGAATGTTCTGAAGTGGATATGATTGCATGGAAACAGTAAGCTGATTAGACTGCAAATTAATCCATTGTTATGCTCCCTGGATGAGCCCGATATGGTTTCCGAACGGGTCTTTAACGATGCCGGTGAAGATATTACCACCGACGTCTGTTTTCTCCTGCACCATTTCTGCGCCGATCTGGATAAGGCGCTCAGCTTCTGCCTGCACGTCGTCTACCGCCCAGAATGTGGTTGCCTGGTTACCGCCTGGTATGCCCGGCGTATCTGGTGTCAGGCCAAGTTCATAACCATTGATATCAAAACCCACATAGAACGGCTCATCGAAATAAGGTTGAGAGCCCGTAGCCTGTATATACCATGCTTTTCCTGCCGTGATATCAGGTGTGTGGTATACGATGGTTCTGAGTTTCTTCAGCATAAGAGGTTATAAAAATTTCTCGCCCTTGTTGCGTTTTACCTCTGCCACATATTCCTTGATCTCCTGTTCTTTATCTTTCTGGCAAATGAGCAGTACATCTTTGGTATCAACCACGATGTAGTCTTCGAGGCCCTGGAGCAGCACCAGTTTTCCATCAGGCACATGGACCATGCAGTTGTTCGCGTCCACTATCATCACATTTTTGCCGGCCACGGCGTTATGGAAATAATCTTTTTCCATGTTTTCCCAAGCGCTGTTCCAGGTACCGAGATCGCTCCATTCGAATGAGGCGGGGATCACATAGACATTGTCGGCTTTTTCCATGATGCCAAAGTCGATGGAGATGTTGGTGCATTGCGGATAAATGCGCTCGATGGCGTCCTGTTCGTCGCTGGTGTTGAATTTATCTTTTTCAGCAACGAAGACCTCGTACATCTCGGGAAGGAATTTTTCAAACGCTGTCAGTACGTTTTTGACTTTCCAGGTGAAGATGCCGGCATTCCAGAGGAAGTCGCCACTGGCCAGGAAGGTGCGGGCGAGTTCGAGGTTGGGTTTCTCGGTAAATGTCTTCACCTTATGCACACCAGGCGTAGCCTCCGGACCGTCGTGCTGGATATACCCATAGCCGGTGTTAGGGTATGTTGGCTTGATACCGATTGTAACCAGTGCGTTGATATGATCTACGAATGAAAATGCTTTTGTAGCTGTTTCGATGAACGCGGCGGTATCGAGGATGAGGTTATCTGCCGGAGCAGCGATCATGAGCGCCTGTGGATCCCGCTGATAGAGCTTGAATGCAATATAGGCGATACACGGAGCAGTATTCTTGCGTGAAGGCTCAGCCAGGATATTTTCTTCGGGCAGATCCGGCAGTTGTTCTTTTACCTTATTAACGTATTCGTGTGTGGTGATGATGAACACGTTTTCTTTTGGCACCACTTTGCTGTACCTGTCGAAGGTCTGCTGTATAAGCGTACGACCGGTACCCAGTATATCAAGAAATTGCTTGGGGTGATTGGCCCGGCTCATGGGCCAGAAGCGGCTCCCGATTCCTCCCGCCATAATGGCTACGTAATGATGCTGGTTCATAGTTGAATGGTGATATTATTACCGGCTTTTTATATTAACCCTTCCCTGATCAGATCATGAAGGTGGAGGATTCCTTTGTAAATTCCGTTGTGCGTAACTGCCAGTTGCGTAATTCCTTTCTGACGCAGGATGTCCAGCGCTTCGATGGCAAGTTGGTCAGCTTCGACTGTTTTTGGATTGCTCGTCATGATATCCGCGGCGGTTACCTGGTCATCGATCACGATATTCTTCTTCAGCATCCGTCGCAGATCGCCATCTGTAATGATGCCGATCAGTTTATCCTGACTGTCCGTAACGGCCGTAACGCCCAGTCTTTTCTGCGTCATTTCCACAATTACTTCCCGCAATGACTGATCGGGCGTTACCTGGGGTTTTTCATTATTGACATACAGATCGGCAACGCGCAGGTAGAGTTTTTTGCCAAGTGTGCCGCCCGGGTGAAACTTTGCAAAATCCTCACTCCGGAACCCTTTCAGCTCCATGAGGCATACCGCCAGGGCATCACCCATCACCAGTTGTGCCGTGGTACTTGAGGTGGGTGCCAGGTTATTGGGGCAGGCCTCCTGCTCAACGGTAGTGTCCAGTACAATACTCGATTGTTTTGCGAGAAAAGACTGGGTGTTTCCAACGATGCCGATCAGTGTATTTCCGAAGTTTTTAATAAGGGGAACGAGTAACTTGATCTCGGGGCTTTCGCCGCTTTTGCTAAGGATGATGACCACATCATTTTCCTGCACCATCCCAAGGTCGCCATGGATGGCGTCAGCGGCATGTAAAAAGATGGCGGGGGAGCCGGTGGAGTTAAAGGTGGCGACGATCTTTTGAGCGATCACGGCGCTTTTTCCGATACCGCTCACCACAATGCGTCCCCTGGTGTTGGCAAGCGCGTGGACGGCTTGTTCAAAATCGTCATTGATACCTGTGCGCAGTCCGGCTATGGCCCTGGATTCCAGTTCAATGGTGCGAAGGGCGATGTCTTTGATTGATATGGCCATGCGGGAATAAAGTTCCGGGATAACCCCGGTAGCGCGCAAATTTAAATGATTTGCCATTCATGGCAGTAATGCGTCAATCAGTTATCAATTTTAACGTATAAGGTTATGATAAACGGCTATCCCGGTGTAAATTCGCAGTCCTCTTCATCGGTTTCGGGATGCCATACGAAACAGGGACGAAATACAAACCGATCAGGCTTTTGCGGCCTGCTTTTTTTGAAAAGGAAACACTTATTTCCCGGAATGGGCCGCGTTTTTACACTTAGTTAGCCCTTCGGCTGCAGGACGTTCCAGGTAAAATGAGTATCTTATAACAACGGCATTTTATAGTGCGTAGGAAACAACTGAGTAATGGGAACATCAACAGCGAAAAAATCAGCGCCGAAGAAATCGGCAAAGCTGAAGACGAACGATTCTGACAAGAATACAACCCCGCGTAAAAAATTTGACCTTCACAAGGCTCTCCAGGAGCATTTCGGCTTTGATAAATTCAAGGGAACCCAGGAAAAAGTGATCGAGTCACTCCTGGCCGGCCATGATACATTTGTGATCATGCCTACCGGGGGAGGCAAAAGCTTGTGCTACCAACTTCCGGCTATGGTGAGTGAGGGCGTGGCCATCATCGTTTCGCCGCTGATCGCGCTGATGAAAAACCAGGTAGACCTGGTCCGTGGTTACAGCAGTCAGGATGCCGTGGCGCATTTCCTGAATTCCACGCTTACCAAAAAAGAGATAAAGGAAGTACATGATGACCTGCTTTCGGGTCAGACCAAGATGCTGTATGTAGCCCCGGAAACGCTGACCAAGCAGGAAAACCTCGAGTTTTTCTCGGATCTGAAGATATCTTTCTTCGCGGTGGATGAGGCCCATTGTATTTCGGAGTGGGGACATGATTTCAGACCCGAGTATCGCCGCCTGCGAGAAATGATGGTCCAGATCAACCCGGATGTGCCCGTGATAGCGTTGACTGCGACAGCAACGCCAAAGGTGCAGAGCGACATTGTCAAGAACCTGGATCTCAAGAACCCTAATATTTTTATCAGCTCCTTCAACCGGTCGAACCTGTATTACGAGATCCTGCCGAAGATCAAAAAGAACCAGACGGATGAAAGCATCGTGCGGTTCATCAAAAGCATGAAGAGCAAGAGCGGGATCATTTACACATTGAACCGCAAGACAACCGAAGAGCTGGCGGATATTCTCAACGCCAACGGCATTAAGGCCGTGGCGTACCATGCCGGGCTGGACAGCAAGCTCCGGGCGGAGCGGCAGGACCAGTTCCTGAACGAAGATGTGCAGGTGATCTGCGCCACGATTGCGTTCGGCATGGGGATCGATAAGCCCGATATCCGTTTTGTGATACATTATAATATACCAAAGTCGATCGAAAACTATTACCAGGAAACCGGCCGTGCAGGTCGTGATGGACTGGAAGGAAAATGTATTCTTTATTATTCGCATAAGGACGTCAATAAGCTGGAGCATTTGATGCGGGATAAGCCGCTGAGTGAACGCGAGGTTGGTGCGCAACTGATCAATGAAACGGTAGCGTATGCTGAAGCAGGGGTTTGCCGCCGGAAGGTGCTGATGAGTTATTTCGGTGAGGAGTATGAGACGGAGAATTGTGGCCATTGCGACAATTGCAAGCATCCGAAGGAAAAAGTGGAAGCGCGTGAGGAAGCGATTGTGGTATTGAAAGCATTGAAAGCTTTGAATGAACGTTTTGCAACCGACTACCTGGTGCAGATCATCATCGGCCGGCTGACGCCACAGATACAGATGTTCCGGCATGATAGCCTGGAAGTATTTGGCAGCGGCAATGAAAAGGATGCGCATTTCTGGAATTCACTGGTACGCCAGATGTTGCTGGAAGGCTTGTTGGTAAAGGATATCGAGGAGTATGGTGTGTTAAAGATCACGAAGAAGGGCGAAGGTTTTGCAAAGAAGCCGAAGTCGTTCAAAATTGTGATGAACAACCTCTATGAGGAAGCCAATGCAGATGATGAGGAAGTGGCGGAAACCGGAACTGGCTCAGCAACGGATGAGAAGCTGTTTGAAATGTTGAAGGAACTGAGGCAGAAGGAGGCAAAGAAAAAGAACCTGCCGCCGTTTGTTATTTTCCTGGAGACATCATTGCAGGATATGGCAACGTTGTACCCGACAACGGTAGCGGACCTGGATAAATGCCAGGGCGTGAGCAAGGGCAAGGCGTTGCGGTATGGTAAGCCGTTTGTGGAGTTGATAGCGCGGTATGTGGAGGAGAATAATATCCAGAAGCCGGATGATTTTGTGATGAAAAGCGTGGTGAATAAGAGCGGAAATAAGGTTTACATTATACAGAATACGGATAAAAAAGTGTCGCTGGAAACGATCGCGAAGAATAAGGGCTGGCGAATGGATGAGATGCTGGAGGAGATGGAGACGATAGCGGCCAGCGGAACGCGGTTGAACCTGGATTATGCGATCGACGAGATGCTGGATGAAGAGGACCAGGATGAGATCATTGATTACTTCAAGAGTTGCGACACCTCGTCATTGCAGGTGGCGCAGGAGGAGTTGAGTGAGTTTGATTTCAACTGGGAGCAGTTGAAGATCATGCGGATCAAGTTTTTGAGTGAGTATGGGATGTAGGGTTTCGGGGGTGAAAATTTGGTGTAGGGGGTTGATTTAGAGTAAAAAGTTTTCCTTTATATGCCTTAAACTCCTATTTTTGCTGCCCACTTCGGCAGTTTTGAGAGATCAGGGTGTTGAAGGAGGATGGTGCGGTAGCTCAGTCGGTAGAGCAAAGGACTGAAAATCCTTGTGTCGGCGGTTCGATCCCGCCCCACACCACGAAGGACCTGTAGCAAAAGTTACAGGTCTTTTTTTTATGTGGTATGTGTATGTGTTGTTGTCTCAGACGTCAGGAAAAACGTATGTTGGTTACTCCAACAATGTGGAGCGCAGGTTGCAGGAGCATAATGTTACGGAGACCAGCGGCTTCACGTTGCGGTATCGGCCCTGGGACTTGATTTGGAAGGAAGCC
>JAEZAM010000119.1 GCA_023430465.1 Bacteroidota bacterium
GGTAGGGGCTACGACATCTCAATCGACAATCGACGCAACCTCAACCTGCTTTTGCTTCCCCCGTATTTATTATCTTGTAACCATGCTTACTCCCAATTTCTCCCCCTTCCCTGAACTCCATACCGACCGGCTTCTCCTCCGCAAATGGACACTTGAGGACGCGCCAGGACTTCTTCAACTTCGTTCTGACCCGGATGTGATGCGGTACATCAACCGGCCCGTCCTGAGTTCTGTGGAGCAGGCCACTGCGTGGATCAACATGATACTCGATAGCCTGGAAAAGACCGAAGGCATCTCCTGGTGCATGTCATTAAAGGATTCACCACAGGAACACATCGGGAATATAGGTCTGTGGCGTATAGACAAGGAAAACTACAGGGCGGAAGTAGGCTATATGCTCAGCCCCGCCTGGCAGGGCAAAGGCATCATGTATGAAGCACTTGTGGCCATCATTGACTATGGGTTTGAACAGATGGGACTTCACTCCATCGAGGCACAGCTTGATCCGCTCAACCTTGCATCCGCGGCACTTTTACGCAAAGCCGGTTTCGTACAGGAAGGATACTACCGGGAAAATTGTTTGATGAATGGCGTATTTACCGATACAGCAGTTTACTCACTCCTTGCCAGTGACAAACGTGTATCGTGATTGTAGATAAATATCGTACCAGTGGTCACCGGGTACGTCAGGTGCGTGCTTTCTTACCGCTGATCATCAGCCCGATCAGTATTCCTGCCGCGGAAGCCATCACTATGGCGCGCTGCGCGCCAGACAATGGTTTTCTTTTCTTTCGCCAGCCACCTTCCGCGCTTGTGCCGTAGTGTACTGGATTCAATACGTTTCCATCTGTGAGCGCGGTCGACCTTGCCTGAGCCAGGTAGCGGCGAATGACGAAGACTGTTGCTGCACGGCTTATTGCCGGGAAGAAGAGCCACGAG
The DNA here is from genome assembly GCA_023430465.1 of Bacteroidota bacterium. Lineage (GTDB taxonomy): Bacteria > Bacteroidota > Bacteroidia > Chitinophagales > Chitinophagaceae > JAEZAM01. The sequence continues at coordinate 940 of JAEZAM010000119.1, forward strand.
AGCCGAAGAAGGGTAGCGGTAAAACCTATCGTTGTTTTAGAGCGTGGTGCTGCAATCACATCCACTACCGCTCTTGCCACACGCTGTGGCGAAAATACGGGCGGCACCGGCTTCAATTCCCTGCCTGTATAATTCGCAGTATGCTGCATGCCCGGTGTATCAAGGAACGCGGGGTAAAGATCACAGACATGAATATCCGGCCAGCCCTGCAATTCACCTTTCAATGCCTCGGAAAACCCCCGCAAGCCAAACTTGCTTGCCGTGTACGTGGCACTGTAAGGTGTCGGAAACCACCCACCCACCGAGATGTTATTTATCAGGATACCTTTACCCGTTTCTTTGAAATGAGGTATCACCGCATGAGCGGCTTGTATATAACCAAGGAGATTTGTACGGATAACTTTTTCATGAACTGCAGCGGGTATGTCTTCCACGGCTCCTGCCGCCAATACACCCGCATTGTTTATCCAGACATCAATGCTGCCGCCAAACGAAATGGCTTTTTCAACCACAGCGCTTACGTCCACAGGTTCACTCATATCTGCGGGTACGGGCAAAGCGATCGCACCCAATGACTCACATTCCTTCGCCAATTCCGCGAGTGCTTCGGTCCGGCGTGCCACCAACACCAGCCTTGCACCAGTCTGTGCAAGCTCCAGCGCGATGGCCCTGCCAACGCCACTGGAAGCGCCAGTTATCACAATATTCTTCAGGGCGAAATCGGGTTTTTGTTTCATCGGGGTTGTTGTTTTTGATTCAACTGAATACATCATCAATTATTCAATATTATGCCAAACAACAACCCGGCGCCAGGCTCATGACGCGTGTCATATCGTAAATACAGGACTACACATCAATTTCCATCTGGATGTTTGACCGCTCGTAAGGGGATGGGCGACCGCCAACTTTCCGGAAGCCGAGTTTATGATAAAGATTGATGGCAGGCTTCAGGATGGTATTACTTTCCAGGTAGATCTTAATGGCGCCGGGTGCGGCAATAACGAAAGCTATACCCGACAAGGGCTTTAGCCCGCCAGTCGGGCAATTTGAATAGCCCCGACTTTAGTCGGGGAAGAATGAAGGCTGAAGGGGGGAAAGAGAGCGAGAAGGAGAACGATAGCGGCAATAATGGAACAAACTCGCATCTCGCATCCATCCATCTAGTACCTCGCCACCCACTTCTCAAACTCACCCAGAAACGTCTGCAGGAATTTTTTCGTTGACTCGTTTATCAGTTTGCCCTGGTCATCGAACAGAGATTTTGCATCTCCGATATATGCTTCTGGTTGCGGCATCGTAGGTACATTGAGAAATACCAGCGATTGACGCAGATGATGATTTGCGCCAAAGCCACTGATGTTACCAATCGAGACGCTGATCACCGCGCCGGGTTTGCCATTGAAGGCATTCTTACCATAAGGCCTAGAAATGATGTCGATCGCATTTTTCAAAACGCCCGGTACCGAGCGGTTATATTCCGGTGTAAGAAATAACATTCCGTCCGACGCCAAAACTTTCTCCCTGATCCTCGTCCATTCCTGTGGTGGGTTGGCTTCCAGGTCTTCATTAAAATCAGGCAGGTTCGCGATATCGATGATCTCGAGGTTCAGCGACTCTCCCGATAGCTCTATCAATGCGTTGGCCACTTTTCGGTTGTAGGACTCCTTTCTAAGGCTGCCTACGAATACGGCAATTTTGTGCTGTTTCATGTTGGACGTTTGTTATTAAATGAATGATGGTAGCGCCTGGTGCAGGCTGCATATGGACCACCCTTCGCGTCAAATAGGGTGCCAATGGTAGGGCCGGATGCGGGCTTCGAGATGCTGGATGCTGGATAGCTGGATGCTGGATGCTGGATAGCTGGATGCTTGCTGGTTAAGAACGAGAGCGAATTGCTTTGAGAGTCGAACTGCACTAACCCCGGGATTAATCGAAGGGGCGTAGGTACCGCGGCCTGGATGGCTGTTTGAGAGCGAGAAGGAGAGCGAGAGGGAATTGCCTTGAGTGCTTTTCATCTCTCTTTTCAATTCCAGTAGTTACGCCCGGACCCTGAGCAGCAGTGAGCGGAGCGAGCAGCGAGTCGAAGGGTCCTGTAGTCGGAATGCTCATTCCGCTCTCGCTCTTCAACCTCCATTCTTCCCCGACTAAAGTCGGGGCTGTTCAAATTGCCCGACCGGCGGGCTAAAGCCCTTGTCGGGTTGTTGTTCTATTATTGGGCTCTCGCCCTTTTTCTCCGTCTTCCACTCTCCCCCGACTGAAGTCGGGGCTGTTCAAATTGCCCGACCGGCGGGCTGAAGCCCTTGTCAGGTTGTTGTTCTATTATTGCGCGCCGCTCTTTTTCTCGTTCTCTATCGCTAAACTCCGGACTCCGCACTCCGCACTCCACGCTCCGCACTCCGCACTCCGCACTCCACACTCCTCTCAATATTTTCTCAAATAATTTTCTTCCATCGCCGAGATTCCCTCCGTCATCCACGCCGGTGCCGGCTTTCCCTGCAGATAGTGTTCAAAGAACTGAAACATCCGCCTGGTAAAATCTTTTTTATTTGCCGGCTGGTTCACGAGGTGATTCTCCTCGGGATAGTTCAGGAGCCAGGCTGGCCGTTGAAACCGCCGGAGCGCACTGAACATCTCCACGCCCTGTGCAAAAGGTACTCCGCCATCGCTTTCGTTGTGAATCAGCAGCAGGGGAGCGGTTATCCTGTCCGCAAAGAAAAGCGGTGAGTTGGCAATATATCTATCACGGTATTTCCAAAGACTTCCACCAATCCTGCTCTGGTGTTTTTCATAGATCCATTGACGACTCTCACCGATATTGCTCCGAATGCCGCCATAAGCACTGGTCATATTGGAAACAATTGCGCCGGCGGAAGCGGCGCGAAACCTTTTCGTGCGCGTAAGGATATAAGCCACCTGGTAACCACCCCAGCTATGCCCCTGCATCCCAAGTCGCGTGGTATCGATCCAGCCCTGCCGCGCCAGATGGTCAACGCCCGTCATCACCGTCCTGTAAGCACTCTCGCCAGGTTGGCCTGACACATAATGTATATCCGGTACGAAGATCACATAGCCATTGCTGGCGTAATACGCGTAATTGATAAAGGAATAAGACCAGCCGGGTACGATGTAGGAATTGATATCTTTCGCATGTCCCTGCTCGTAGATCCATACTATCATCGGATACTTTTTCTTCGGATCAAAGTTCTCCGGCTTGTACAAAGCGCCTTCACCCATCACCTGCTTATCAATTTTCCATCGCACCAGTTCACCCCGGAACCGATTATAACGTTCCTGGTGTTTATTCAACTGATAGATCGTGTCAAACCTGGTAAAGTCCTGCGTATAGTATAATCCGTAACCGGCGTTATCACCAAATGAAAACAACACCTGTCTTGTGCGGTTAGCTATGGCCATGCCGGGGTACTGATAGGTATAAGGCCCTTTGATCAGTGTCCTTGCGGGATAGCTGCTGCCTGCTGTCACGGCGAGGAAACCTGCGTCCTTGTTATGATCCAGCATGAACGATACAAGCAATGTATCTCCACCCGCATACGTAGACAAAGGACGTAAAGGCGCGTAGAAACTAAGTTTTGCCTTTTGTTTTGAAGCAAACCTGGTCATGTTCACCGCGGCTCGTTTTCCTTGTGGATCGAGCTCCCAGATGTCACCACCAGTGTGGATCAGCAGCGCGCTGTCGCCCGTCTTCCACAAAGCAATTCCATACGGGTCCGGTGCCTGTGACATCCCGGTGTTGTTATTGGTGAGCACATCGGTAACACCTTTGTCGATCTGCACCGTACGGCCTGACTGTATCTCGTAACAGTAATAATGTGACTTTTCCCGATCGAACCACACAACAAACTTACCCGCCGGAGAGATCGAAAATTCGGCTGCTATATTTTTCCCAATCCATTTCGCCGCACCTGTTTTCAGTTCAACCACCCAGGCATCATTTCTCCAAACCGGATCCCATTGCCGTTGGCGATAATACGGCTCGCCGGAAGTGACCAACGCATAGCCACTCTGTTTGTCTGCTGGCAACTGATATTGCTCCGCACCCAGTGCTGTCAACTGAACCGTTTTGTCATTTTCAGGATCATAGCTGAAGTAGTAGGGTTGATTGAGGACCCTGTTCAATTCTTTTTTTTGCTGGGGATAAAGGCGGTTATCTGCAGTGCTCCAAATCTCCACGTGCACTTTGTCATCCACTTTTGCATTTCTGTATGCCCTCCGGTATTGCCGCGTGTATTGCAGCAGGTTCGTTCCATCTATAAACTTCAACCGCGTGTGTTCATTCACCACATAACCCGTATCTGCCCCCGTGTTCTCTATCGCCAGTCGCTTTGAATGGTGCGTTCTTGTATCGTATAAAATGATCCCGGTTTTCAGGCTATCAGAAACAGCAAAGGCGAGCCGTTCTTTATCTGCATCAAACGCCGGATCTCCGATGCTTATGGGTGCGGCAGTGATTGTATCCGTTCGCTTGCTCGGGATATCCATGTAATAAAATTGCCTGCCGGCTGCTTTTTTAGTGATGAAGAAAACACCGCTGCCGTCTGACCGGAGCCAGAACTGTTCAACATCCCTGCTCACGATGTTTTCGGTCTGCTGGTTTGCAATAGTCAACTGTTTACCGCTACCTATGGGCTGAAGCCAGGCAGTGATGCCAGTACTCCGTTCCGCCCATTGAAAAGCGGTCGCTCCCGGCATTTTTGATTGATGGCCAGTGGTGAGGTCGATGATAAGCGTGGTGTCTGGCTGCCCGGAAACGACGAACGCGGCCCATCGGCTGTCTGGCGAAAACCGCGCCTGCTGGGCATTCGGGAATATCATTATTCTGCCTGTCTGCATGTCCTGTACGCGCAGTATGGGCCGCCGGGGCTCAGTGATGGAAGTACCCCAGGCGATCCAGCGACCGTCATCGCTGATTCTCCTTTCGGTAAAATTTTCTGTGGAGTCCATCATGTCAAACGTGAACGATGGTTTTTGTGCATACGATCCGCATGGTCCGGCAAGCGCGATCATCAACAAAGGCAGGAATTTTTTCATGATACCACAAACGTATCCAAACGGCGCGCACCGGTCAATCACTACGGAGCCAGGTGCAGATTTTTCACCGTGAAACGTCAGCTAGCGCCCCAGCCACGCTTTGAAGTTACCGGCCTTCTCCCGGCTTACTATCACTTCTTTTGCTGGTATCGGCGACAACTCAAGCTTTAATTTGCCGTGGGATTCCCCCTGTATGGCGGTTATCGTGCGGATATGTATGATGAAACTTCTATTTGCCCTGAAGAATATGGATGGATCAAGCAGGGTCTCCAGTTCTTCCAGTGTATGATCGACAATGAACTTTTCCCGGTCCGATGTAATGATAAAGACGAGTTTGTCTTCCCCGTAGAAATAAGCGATCTCGTCCACTGAGATGGTTCTATGTTTATTGCCCCTCCTCACAAGAAAGCGCGATTTATAAACTTTCGACTGGCTGTTCAGTTGAGTCAACAGTTCGACTATCTCCTTGGGCGCTACCTGCATGGCAGATTTCATTTGCCTGAGTTTATCAAGTGACCTTTGGAGGGATGCCAGCCGGATGGGTTTCAGCAGGTAATCGATGCTGTTCAGTTCGAAAGCCTTCAAGGCAAATTCACTGTAGGAAGTAGTGAAGATGACCGGGCAATTGACGGCCATGACGTTGAAAATCTCAAAGCTCTGGCCATCACTCAGTTCGATGTCCAGGAAAAGCAGGTCCGGTGCGGGATTGTTTTGAAACCAGCTGATAGCGCCTGCGATGGTTCCTATCATATCAACTACTTCGATCCCGGGATCGCATTCGCGCAGCATTTCCTTCAGCCGCTCTGCACCCCATTGCTCATCTTCAATGATCAGTACCCGCATCGACTGGCGTTTGATGTAAGGGAATGCTGACGCGATACACATCTGTCTCTGTGATGGTGACAGGCGGTAGCCCTGTCAGCCTGAATCTTGCCTGGATGTTTTCGAGTCCTTTTCCGCCCGACTGAACGACCTGTTTGCGCTGGATACGGTTTTCAACGATCAAAGAATTCTCCAGTGTATAGATCTTCAACACCAGCGGTGAATCAGCCGTGGCCACGTTATGTTTCACCGCATTCTCAATCAGCAGTTGCAGCGTCAATGGAGGCAACTGCGCGTTGAAAAAAAGCGGAGCTACATTTCTCTCTATGCGGAAATGATTGTTAAACCGGGTTTGAAGCAGGGCGGCGTAGTCGTCTAGAAAATCCAGTTCCTCTTTCAATGTAACCAGGTTTTTTTCGTTGACGGTGAGCAGGTAGCGGTAAACCTCTGACATTTCTTCCACGAACTTCTCTGCACGGGTGTTGTCCCGCCGGATCAGTGAAGACAGGGTGTTCAGTGTATTAAAAAGAAAATGCGGGCTCATCTGCATTTTGAGAGAGTCAAGCTGGGCAACGAGTCTTTGCTTGGCGAGTGTTTCATTATGGATGAAGGTTTCCTTCCAGAGGGAGAAGAAGTAGGTGGCTTCATAGATCGTAGCGATGAAGAGGCAGTAAAATATATTCTGGCCCATGATGCGCAGGTAGTCGTGCAGCGCGATCCGGCTTCCGGGCTGATGATCTTCACCATAAAGATGGATCAGGTCAGCCAGCCAGAATTTCACGGGTGGAATGATGGACACGGTCAGCAGCGTAAGCAGGCCTGTGAGTACAAACCGTTTGCGGATATGGGCGATACCGGGAAAAACAGCACGGGAGAGCAGGATGGACAGCCGGACAGCTTCCCAGACGATGAAGGTAGTGATGACGATGTAAAGGATGAGCTTCAGCAGGCTGATGTTCGCCTCTGTGACGGAGGTGATATAGAAGAAAAAGAAAGAGACAACGCAGATGGTCAGTTGCCCCCAAAACCGGAGTCGCAGATCATTCATTGACGGAAAGATAGAGAAATGCGGGGATAATGCTGGATGACTGGATGCGGGATAGCTGAATGCTGGTGCTGGGTGCTGGGTATTGGATGCTAGATGATGGAGGCGAGATACTTTGCGCTCTTTGCTCATTTTGCTCCCGAAGCCTCGGGATTTGCGAGAAACCGTCGCGCCGCTTCTACATCGCCGCCAGTTGCACTTTTTGCTGCAACTCCAGCACATTCTCCCGGAAAACGGTATCTGTATCCATCAGATCCTTCACTGTCTGGCAGCTATGGATAACTGTGGTATGATCACGACCTCCGAAGTGCTCACCGATCGTCTTCAGTGAATTCTTGGTAAAGGCCTTTGCAAGATACATAGTGATCTGGCGGGCCTGAACGATTTCACGCTTGCGCGTTTTCTGAAGTAATTTATCGTAAGACACATCAAAGTATTCACAGACCATCCGTTGGATGGTATCAATAGTGATCTCTTTGCTGGATGATTTGACAAAATTCCTTAACACCTTTTTCGCAAGATCCAAATCGATCTCCCTCCTGTTTAGCGAAGATTGTGCCAACAGTGAGATCAGCGCGCCTTCCAGTTCCCGTACATTACTATTGATATTATATGCAATGTATTTCACTACTTCCTTCGGCATCTCAAGGCCGTCATTCTTCATCTTTTTCTCCAGGATCTCGATCCGCGTTTCATAATCGGGTATCTGCAGATCTGCACTCAGGCCCCAGCGAAAACGGCTCAATAACCGCTCCTGTACACCGTCCAGGTCCTTTGGTGATTTATCTGACGTGAGGATCAGTTGCTTGTGCGACTGGTGAAGATGATTGAAAATGGCAAAGAAGGCATCCTGAGATTTTTCCGCTTTCGCGAAAAACTGCACATCATCAATGATCAGGACATCGATGAGCTGGTAAAAATGGATAAAATCGTTGATCGCGTTGTTGCGGCTGTGATCCATGAACTGGTTGATGAACTTTTCAGAGCTCACATACAGCACGACCTTGTTCGGATGCGCCCTTTTCACTTCATTTCCGATGGATTGGGCCAGGTGTGTTTTTCCCAAACCGACACCTCCATATATAACCAGCGGGTTGAATGAGTTCGCTCCGGGTTTCTCCGCAACGGTTTTACCGGCGCGGCGGGCTACCCGGTTGCAATCACCTTCTATAAATGCATCGAATGTATAAATATGGTTGAGCTGGGGGTCGATCTGCATTTTCTTCAGACCGGGAATGACGAATGGATTCTTTACCGGGTTATTGATAACAAGCGGAAAATCCATTTCATTGTTGGAAAAGGTTTTGAACCCCTGGCCGGTAACATCCATCGTCAATGGCTTGCTTTTGCTATTGCCACTATCGACCATGATGCGGTATTCAAGACGGGCTTCTTTTCCCAACTCTCTCTTCAAAGTCTTTGCCAATAAATTGACATAATGCTCTTCGAGGTATTCGAAAAAAAACTGACTTGGAACCTGGATGACGAGAACATTATTTTTTAAAGAAACAGGAGTGATTGGTTCGAACCAGGTTTTGTAATGCTGCCATTCAACAATGTCTTTGATGATCTTCAAACAATTGGCCCAGACTTTTTCAGCATTCTTATCCATCAGTCAGATAGCAGTTTATCCTTGTTATGTACTCGTTGAAATTAACTTCCTGAAAATTTTCTCCACACAGTGTCAATAAAAAAACTTGGACAGGAGGGCGAATATCACCATTTCTTTTTTAAAAAAAAATTTTTATTGAACCCTTTTTTTGTTACCCACGGTACGAAAAATTGTTTGTCTTTTTTTGTTCTTCAAAGCGCTCTTGAACACGTAAAACGATAACGATGAACACTATAAAATGTTCATGTACAATCAGCCTGTTTCGTTTCCAAAAAGTAACCGGGTAGTGGTGGTGGAGTTTGCCGGTTTCTGCCGATTTCTTTTGCTCTTTTTTCAGCAGTCATTCCATGCAGAAGGGCAACACTCTTTTCGTCTGAACAACGGATGTTTTGAAGATAGAACTATTTCCCCTGTGCCGCAAGAAAATCATTCATAAACAAAAATAATTTTTAAAAGCCTTGCCTGTACTGCTTTTCAGCCGATGCCTGCCTAAGCCCCCGCTCGTTTCACCAACAAAAATTTATTAGTGACGGGATATACCCCCTAAATGGTATTTTTGCAACGTTTCAGGATAAACACCTGACCAGTATGCAACAACAACTTACACTTAAACTGCTTCCATCGGAAGCTGCCGATCCTCAAACTATCAACCAGGAGATAAGCAGGATCAAAGGTATTTCCGCATCTCAAATTACCGGTCATCATATACTTCGGCAATCGATTGATGCACGAGGTAAACAGGTATGGTTTAACCTCACTGTTAATGCCTTCATTAATGAGCCGTTTTATCATCGCAAGCCTGCTGATTTTCACTTCAAAAATGTGCGTGATTCTTCACCCGTTATTGTGATCATTGGTGCAGGTCCCGCCGGTCTATTTGCTGCGTTGAAATTGATTGAAAATGGAATCAAACCCATCCTCCTCGAAAGAGGTAAGGATGTCAAGTCAAGACGAAGGGACCTGGCCGCTTTGAACAAGACCGGGGTCGTTAACCCCGACAGCAATTATTGCTTCGGAGAGGGTGGCGCAGGTACCTACAGCGATGGTAAATTATATACCCGCAGTTCGAAACGTGGTGACATTGCCAGGATATTGCAACTGTTTGTCCGGTTCGGTGCCGATGAGCGCATCCTGTACGAAGCGCATCCGCATATCGGCACAAATAAACTCCCGCAGATCATTACGGCTATGCGCCGTCAGATACTCGATGCCGGGGGAGAATTTCATTTCAATAAGAAAGTAACCGGTTTTAACATCAACAACGGGCATGTCAGTTCCGTTGTCACGGCCGATGGTGATGAGTGGGCGGGTGATGCCTTTATCCTCGCTACCGGTCATTCCGCCCGTGATATCTTTGAGCTGCTTCACCGCCAAAGCATCCTGATCGAGGCCAAGCCCTTCGCCCTGGGTGTGCGGGTGGAGCATCCTCAATCGCTCATCGATGCCGCCCAGTACCACAAACCCATCCGCGACCCATTCCTGCCTCCCGCTTCCTACAGCCTGGTTCAGCAGGTGGACGATAAAGGCGTGTTCTCCTTTTGCATGTGCCCCGGCGGCATCATTGCACCGGCCGCCACCTCTCCGGGAGAACTGGTGGTCAATGGCTGGAGCCCGTCGAAACGCAACAATCCCTACGCCAACAGCGGGATGGTCGTCACCGTAGATGCCGCCGACATCCCGGAATACCAACAGGCCGGGCCCCTGGCTGCCATGAAATTTCAGCAGGCGGTCGAACAACGCGCATTCACCGCAGGTGGTGGCGGGTTCCGCGCGCCGGCACAGCGACTGGTTGATTTTACCGAAAATAAACTATCGGCCAGCCTTCCCGACTGCTCTTACATTCCCGGCCTAACCGAAGCAAAGCTGTCTGCCGTCCTTCCGCCGTTTATCGATCACGCCCTGCGCCAGGCATTCCGGGAGTTTGGAAAAAAAATGAAAGGATACCTGACCAACGAGGCTGTCGTGGTGGCAACGGAGTCAAGAACATCTTCACCGGTGCGCATACCACGAAATCCCGAAACATTGCTCCATCCGCAGCTCGAGAACCTTTATCCCTGTGCGGAGGGTGCGGGGTATGCCGGTGGAATAGTAAGCGCGGCCATGGATGGAGAAAGGATCGCTGCTTTGATCGCCGCAAAACGATAACATACCGCTTATACAACCATTGAGCACCTCATAGATTCTAAACTATATTTGCCAAACAAACTTTGTTATGACCATACTTGAACTGCAACATCTTAAGAAGTATTTCGCTTCGCAAAAAGCCGTGGATGACATCAGTCTCCGGATCGAACAGGGCCAAATATTCGGTCTCCTGGGTCCAAACGGCGCGGGTAAGACCACCCTTATCCGGATGATCACCGGGATCTTTTACCCTGACGAAGGAAACATACAGTTTGATGGAAGAAAGTTCAATCCCCTTGCAGATATCGAGCACATCGGCTATATGCCCGAAGAAAGAGGTCTGTATAAAAAAATGAAGATCGGTGAGCAGACGCTTTACCTCGCACAATTGAAGGGCATGAGTCGGTCCGAGGCTACGAAGAAGATCAAGACCTGGTTCGAGAAATTCAACATGGGCAGTTGGTGGAATAAAAAAGTGGAAGATCTATCCAAGGGTATGCAGCAGAAACTGCAGTTTGTCACCACGGTCCTCCATGAGCCAAAGCTCATCATCCTCGATGAACCATTCAGCGGACTAGACCCCGTCAACAGCAACCTGATCAAAGACGAGATCTTCAACCTGGCAAAGAACGGGGCGACAGTGATCTTCAGTACGCACCGGATGGAACAGGTAGAGGAGATCTGTGATCATATCTGCCTGGTGAATAAAGGAAAAAAGATACTGGACGGTACTGTACATGGTATCAAACAGGAGTACAAGGAGAACCTGTTCCGGGTAAGCTTCCGGGAAGAGGTTATGCCGGATCATGTGGCGATTCATCTCTTCCAGCTAATGAACAAAGGCGAGCGCGACGTACTCATCAAGATGGATCCTGAGTTCTCCAATAATGAAGTACTTCAGTATTTCATGCACAAGGGGCTCAGCATCGAGTCATTCAATGAAGTGTTTCCTTCACTCAATGACATTTTTATCCGTCTTGTCGGCGACACCTCCCTGGCGCGTGAGTTCCAGGAAGTGAACTAATACCATCACCAACTAATGCAACATTATTATGAATAAGAGCCTGCTCATCATACAAAGAGAATACCTTACCCGTGTAAGGAAAAAGACCTTTATCATCAGTACGATCCTTTTCCCGCTGCTCTACCTCGGCCTGATATTTTTCACCACTTACCTGGCGGCCACAAGCGGCAGCAGCCGCTCCACGATTGCGGTCGTCGATAGCAGCGGTTATTTCGATCGGGGCCGGATAGAACGGGAGAACCAGCGCGACAGCTCGGCTGTGCTGGCCCTCTATAGCGGAAACGTTGACAGCCTCCGCACGAATTACAAGAAACTGGGGTATGACAGCTATGTCATCATCCCAAACCAGCAAGACTGGCGCTCCGGCGTGAATGCCACCCTGCTCAGTGAAAAGACAATGAGCCTTGAAGCATCCCGGCCTGTGGCAGCAAAGTTCAACGCGATCTGGGATGAAATAAAAAATGAGAAACTGGGCATCAGTGACACCGTCAAATCGCAATTGGAAACAAGCCGGGTTAGAATGGGCACGGTCAACATCAACGATGCCAGCGCCAATTCAGGTGTATCCACCGGTATGGGCTATGTGGCCGGGTTCCTGATCTACTTCATCTTATTATTATACGGATCACAGGTGATGATGGGTGTGATGGAGGAAAAAACCAACCGAATTGCCGAGGTGATCGTTTCATCGGTGAAACCATTCCAACTTATGATCGGCAAGATCATCGGTATCGGCCTGGTGGCACTGACTCAATTTTTCCTCTGGATCATCTTCATGCTGGTAATATATAATGTAACAAACAGTTCAGCCTCCCCCAGTATGATGAATGGTATGGTCGGTGGTATCCAGCAAATGTTTGCGAGCATCAATGTTCCACTGATCATATTTACGTTTGCGTTTTACCTCCTGGGCGGATTCTTTTTCTACGCGTCTCTTTACGGAGCCATCGGATCGGCGGTCAACGAGGACATGCGCGAAGCCCAGTCACTCAGTTTCCCCATCACCATGCTGGTGATCCTTTCCATTGCGATGTTGCCGGTGGCGATCAAGGACCCGACAGGCCCCGTGGCGGTCTGGGGCAGCATGATCCCTTTCAGTTCTCCTATTATCATGATGGCACGAATTCCCTTTGGCGTTCCCGGTACGGTTCCCTGGTGGCAGTTGGGTGTATCGATGGTCTCGCTCATTGCGGGTTTCGTCATTACCACCTGGTTCGCGGGTAAGATCTATCGCACGGGTATCCTGATGTATGGCAAGAAGCCAACCTGGGGCGAGATGATCAAATGGGCATTCCGGAAGAGTTAAGCCTTCATGGTTCACGCGGATCCCGAAGCTTCGTCCCGATCCCTCGGGATTTGCGTGAAACTCTACTTACCCCCTCCGCGCGCCCCGCACTCTCTCTCCTCTTTTTTTTCAAATAAAAAGAGGCAAAAAAAACTGCGCTCGGATCCAATGGGGGAATACGGCATAGTGATGCGCTAAAGCTGACGATGGCGCTCCGTATAGTAAGGTTAAGCAGTTACATTGCTCAGGCGCCCGCCAGCTT
>JAEZAM010000149.1 GCA_023430465.1 Bacteroidota bacterium
CGCCGATAGTGAGTAGTCTGTCGCCTTTTACTGCACGATCCGTGAGGAACCTTGAAAAAAATCCATTGTCAATTCGTTTCACAGCTATCGCCAGTTTTTCCCCGGAACCCGGATCAGAGATGATGGAATAAGAGCGGCGTAGTGCATTGGGGCCGGGCTGGTCTACGATGATCAGGAACTGTCCGGGTTGCCAGGAAATGCGGTGCTCATCGCTGAAGATGATCTGCTTGAACCCCGGGGAGAGCAGACGGATATCTTCGATGTAGAGAGCGATGAGAGCATCCGTAGGATTCATGTTATGAAATTACGGGATTAGGCAGTTTCACGCAAAGTGACAACAGGTTTCACGCAAATCCCGAAGTCTCGGGAGCAAAGGGAGCAAAGGGGGCTTTCAAAATACCGTTATCGCCTGACCTCAGCCGCCACGATGCGGTAAGAATTTTCGAGACCATTAACCAGCTTTTTGCCGGGAACAGCAGGGTCTGCGATCCATCGACCATCTACGATGAAACTGTATACGATCTCACCGGGAGGCACATCCGTTTCGCCGATCCATTCGCCATTAATTTTTTTCAATACAAAAGTTTTTCGGGCAAATGAATTGAATGACCCGGCTACGGTCACCTCCCGCGCATTTTCATAACCCCGTAAGCGAAATGTTGTCTTTACAAAAACGGGCTTGTTGGAGCGAAGTGAATCCGCGAGTATTGCAAGTATCTTTTTATTTTTCCCGGTTGCCGATGCAGCAAGATTCGTTGTTGCCAATAGTTGGGCTGTATACACGGCGACGTTCGACGTAACAACTGTGTCAGGCGAAACACCTGTACCTTCCCAGTTGGTCTTGCTGACGGCGTTGATCGATCGGGCATAGGGAACCGAGACGGTAAAGTTGTCGTTGATGCGCTCCAATTCAGTCGGGTTCGCACCGCCTCTCGTTTTCTCACCTATTATCTTTGCACGCTTTAATTGTTGCAGTTCATATGCAAACGCCTCTCCGCCGGAGAAGGTGCGTCCACTGGTAACCACATAGATCGGCCGGAGATACCTGATCGGGGCCGCTGAGGGGCTTGTCCAATAAGCAACGGTTGAATCATTCTCTCTTGTATAAAAATCGGTAATGTGCACCGAGTCCCTGAATAGAAAGCTATGAAAGAACGGAATGGTGTTTTCATCGAGGCTGCCGCGGCAGGATCGAAGGTCGATGATCAGCGCATCTGTGTTTGCAATAGCTCGCATTGCCGCGGTAATCGAATCGCGGCAAAGCGACATGGGACCGAAAAGTGGCAGATCAAGATAGCCGATGTTCCCGGGCAGGATCTTTTTCTCACGAATACCGTAATTGTTCTCTTTCATCAATTGCAGTTCCCACTCGGCGGCGCTTCCACGCTGACGTCTCGTGCTGGTATCACGCGGTGAGAAAGCAATGCTGAGGTGCTGATCACGGGAGACCTCCTGCAGAAGGCGGGTCAGTTGAAAAGCAAATTCCTTTCGCGTGCTGATCGTATCAAAGCTTCCATCTTTAATTCTGGTGTCAAGCGTCGCACTCATGGATGCAGCAACTTCGGGAAAAACATATTTTTTATGGAGTATCGCTTTCAAAGCCGTAATGGTAGCAGATTTTTCTTTGTCATCGAGCTGTGCACGAAGGGAGACGCTGAATAGAAGATGCAGCAAAAGAAGAAGGCAGAATTGTTTCATGTCATCAGATATGGCACAAAATTAAAAGAACTACGTAAACTTTCGTCGACGGTAAGTGGTTGTCTATCGATGAAATGGGTTGGGGGTTCAGGCATAGATTGATGGGAGTGGATTTTTTATTAGTTTGTAGACGAATCAAACGGCTGGCTATGAAAAATTATCTCTTTGTCCTGAGCCTGTTGGTATGGCAGAGCTCTGCTGCCCAGTTAACCGATGCGGAAATCCGCGACTGGAAATCGGGGCGTTTTCCGGACGATACAAGTCACGTCTATCAACTCCCTTACCGGCAGGGTGAGCGATATTTGCTGGTCCAGGGTTCGAATACAAAGTTTAGTCACAAAGGGGAGCTTGCGCATGATTTCAAGATGAAGACAGGCACACCGGTTTGCGCAGTCCGGGATGGCCTGGTAGAAGCTGCCCGTGGCGACAGTGAACGAGGGGGCCTGAAGGATGAATTTCTAACCGAGGGCAATTATATCATGATCCGGCATGCAGATGGTAGCCTGGCGCAGTACTGGCATTTCAGGAAGGACGGTGTGTTGGTGGCTGTGGGTGACAGTGTAAAGGCAGGCCAGTTGGTGGGCTATTCGGGTAATACGGGCTATTCGGCATTTCCCCATCTTCATCTTCAGTTTGTGGATGCAGGCGGCCGACAAATCCTGGCGCGCTTCCGGACGAAGAAGGGGATCATCTATTTACGGCCGGGTAACTGGTATCGGGCAGTCAGCCCTTAACTTGTTCCTTCCCTGCTTTCAACTCGATCCACACCGGAGCGTGATCACTCGTCTTTTCCCAGCCACGCACTTCTTTATCGACACCGCCCGCCACCAACCTGGGTTTTAGTTTTTTGCTAAGTAAAAAATGATCGATCCGCAACCCGGCATTGCGCGCGTAGGCGTTTCTGAAATAATCCCAGAAGGTGTAGATGACTTCTTTCGGGTATAGTTTGCGGATCGCATCAGTCCAGCCCTGCGCGACAAGTTGCCTGTATGCTTCGCGTACTTCAGGCCGGAAGAGCGCATCATCTATCCATCGCTCGGGCTTGTACACATCGAGTTCGGTGGGCATGACATTGAAATCACCAGCGAGGATTGCAGGCTTGCCTGACTCAAGTAATTTGGCTGCATGTTTTTGCAGGCGTTTGAACCATTTCAGTTTGTAGTCAAATTTTGGTCCCGGCGCGGGGTTGCCGTTAGGCAGGTAGAGACAGGCGATATGTATTTTGCCGATCATTGCTTCTATGTAACGGCTATGAAGATCTTCTTTGTCACCCGGAAGGCCGCGACTGATCTCAATCGGTTTCCCGATGCGCGAGAGGATGGCTACACCGTTCCAGCTTTTCTGACCATGCCAGATTGCTTCATAGCCGGCGTCGAGAATAGCCTGGGCAGGAAATTTTTCCATGGGTGCCTTCAATTCTTGCAGGCATACGACATCAGGTTTGGACATGGCCAGCCATTTCAGCAAAACCGGCAGCCGGCCGTTGACACCGTTCACATTGTAAGTAGCTATTTTCATAGTTGTGTTCAGTTTATTTGAGTGTGGAGTGCGGGGGAAGTGCGGAGTGTTTCATCCAGTATCCAGTATCCAGCATCCAGTATCC
>JAEZAM010000141.1 GCA_023430465.1 Bacteroidota bacterium
CCATATAACAATGTCTTGCCAAGGTTTGCATCGAACTGCGCGACGAGCGCCGTTGGAGATGGATGCGGTGGCAGAAAACCATGCGTGACGGATAATGCAGCCAGCATCGGTATGCCCACGTACACTGCAGGTAGCCTTGTCTGATAAACAACTGAAAAAACAAGGGGTACCAACAATACAAATCCGACATTGTAAAACAGCGGTATACCTACCACAAATCCCGTGATCATCATTGCCCATAACAGGTAGCGTTGCCCGAACAGGCGGATAAGAACATTCGAGATCTTTTGGGCCGCTCCACTATCAGCCACCAGTTTACCCAGCATAGCCCCGATACAGATAATGATAACCAGCGAGCCCAGCATATCCCCAATGCCTTTCTGAACAGATGCCGTTACCTGCTCTGCGGGTATCCCCAGCGCCAGTCCTGCGCCAATCGATACAAGCAGGAAAGCAAGAAAAGGATTGAATTTTCCCAGCGTGATCAGCAGGATCAGCACGAGGATGGCAGCAATAACGATGAGTAAGGTCATGCAGTCAGTGTAAGTTTGCTAAGCTAATAAATAAGCCACTAACCGCTTTGTAAAAAATCCCACCAAAAAAAGAGCCGGCAAATTACCGGCTCGTTAAAAAGGATATTATTTCAGCTCATAGACCGTTGTGACCTCAAACCGCAATTTCAGTTTTTTGAAGTCTACTGCTGCCTGGCTTTCATCCATCCTGACTGACATGTTGCTTTGTGCATAGTACATCATCGGTTGCCATTCTGCAGGCTCAGTGATTGTTACAGCTACACCAACCCCGGCACCAACAGATTCCGCCAGGTAAATGGCTTTTTCTTTCGAGGCTTTCACCGCTTCGATCTTCAGTTGCTTCCTGAATTCCTGTGCACGGCTGTGCGTGGTCGAAATAATATTGAAACTTTCGGTGGCTTCATCATCCAGCCGGTCGATCACACGGTCCATTTCAGTACTGCTGGAAAACCTTACCTGGTAGGTGATGGAGGCCATCAGGTCAGTATCGCGTTTCTTTTTCCTGTTGTGATAATAATTGTTTTCTCCGCCATAGCTGAAGATGCTGACGAATGAGTCGGCTATGCCGGCCTGCTTCAATGCGGCCAGGAACTGGGTCTTTATATCATCCAGTTCTTTCTTTTTCTCATTCTTGTTCTTGTACTCCTTGAGCGTGATGTTTACGAAGATGCGGTCTGGTACCACTTCCATCTCTGCACTGCCGGTCACCGTGATCGTACGGGGAAAAGGGTTGACCGTATATGGCTGTTGTGCCCTGGTCATCGTGCCAAGGGTAAAAAAGGCGAGTGTAGCGATAATAATTCGTTTCATATTGTTTGATTTCCTATAAGATGTGCGGCTCCGGTTGATTACACGGTTGTAAATGTTAAAGATGCGATAACAGATGTTGATTTTCATCAGAACCAGCGGTTGCGTTCGAGATGGCTGCCCGGGTTTGCCCAACACCCAAACAAAAAAAGCCACGCCCAAAGGGCGTGGCTATGCAATTAACAGTAGGGTAATTATTTGATCTTGTTGATGGTCAGGTCTTCAACAACACGTTGGTTGCGGTTGATTTCAAAAACGGAAGTTTTGTTGGTTTTCTTGCCGGTCACCTCGAAACGGAGTTCAACAGAATCAAGCTCATGTGTTACCATAAATTTCTTTGTAGTTCCGGCTTTCACTGTTTCCTTGTACAATACATTGTTGTACTCGTCAACCACGGCAACGCTGTATTCGGTTTCGTCAGTTCCATTGAAGCTCAACTGGAATACAGGCTGATCCTTCAGGTTGCCGATAAATTTCAGTTCAACAGCGGCGGGTACAGGTTCATTTGCGATAGCAGGAGCGGTAATTGCTACAGTGAAAAGGCTTACCAGCGCGATAGCTGCGATACGAATGTTCAGGGATTTGTTTTTCATGACTTTACTTTTAAGGTTTTATAATCTGTTACGACTAATTTGAATGGGACAATCGCGGGGCAAGCAAGGCGTGCAATGATGCAGTGTGGAAGGACGGGTACAATTTATGCCCGGGATGGGCGCTTGTTTTGTCCTTGCTGAAGCAAATGTACAGCCGCGGGGGAGGGGGTACAAACCATATATCGCTCGTTTTGGGCATCGCAAATGCAGGGGTGTGTCTACGAAACCCGCAACAGGCAAGGCTTTTAGATTGTCGGCTACCCGATGCCCAACGAAAAAACAACGACAAAAATGGGGTCATCCTTAATATGGGCTTAACATTTGCTATATGGAATACACGAAAAAATAGTGGTCGATCCCCCTGATCAAAGGACTGTAGCAACATGGAACCGATGGGAGTTTTGGAGAAACTAAGAGTTTCTGTAAAAAGCTGGTTATCAGATTTGGGGATATACCGTTCATAAAATTGGGCTTTTTTGGAATATGTGGGGTGCAAAAAAGCCTTACCTTCATCCGCCCTCGAGGACCCAAAGCCTCTGCAGGCGGGGTACTACCCCCTCAACCAAATAGCCTGAAGGTTGTTATATAGATGATACTGCCCGGCGACAGGTGCCGGGTAACTAATAAAAAGGAGTTTAACAATGGCATTTAAAAAAGAGGTCGAAGAAATTATCGAGCCCAAAGACATTTTTGTAGGATCAAAAGACGCCCCAGTCACCTTGATGGAATTCGGAGAGTATGAGAATGAGGATTGTGCAAAGGCAAATGAAGTAGTGAAGCAGCTACTGGAAGAATACGAAGGCAAAATCCGTTTCAATTTCAGACATTTTCCCCTGACACTGGTTCACCAGCGCAGCATGAAAGCCGGAGAGGCCGCCGTTGCTGCTGCCCAGGAAGGTAAATTCTGGGAAATGCACAATATTTTATTCAGCAACCGCCGCACACTGGGCACCACCAGCCTGAAATTGCATAGCAAGGAAGCTGGGGTGAAGAACAAGAAATTCCTGGATGACCTGGTAAATGGCGTTTACGGCTGGCAGGTTCAGGACGACCTGAAATATGGTATCGACCTGGGCGTGAAGGAACTTCCTGCCTTTTTCATCAATGGTGAAAAGGTGACGGGTAAGCCGACCTTTGCCAATCTCTCCGCTGCGATTGAAACCGCACTGAAAAAAACAAAGAAAAAAGCGCCGGCAAGACAGCGCGCCTGATCTTATAGTCATTTGAAAGAGCCCTGGCAGGAATGTCGGGGCTTTTTTTTGCCCGCATGATGGAGAGGACAAAAAAAGCCCCCGCATCAATGCAGGGGCTGTAAGAATCAGATGCGGTATCAATTACCAGCGGCTCTTTGAAAAAGAAGGGCGGCTGTTGTTGTTCGTCCTTTCTTCTCTTGGCTTGGCAACCATTACTTTGATTGCACGGCCTTCAACCATTCCACCATCCAGTTCAGCGATGGCTTTCTGGCCTGCAGCGTCATCAGACATTTCTACAAAACCGAAACCTTTGCTACGGTTAGTGAATTTGTCCATGATAACTTTTGCAGATGTTACTTCGCCATACTCAGCGAAAAATTCTCTCAGGTCTTCATCCTGAACGTTGAAGCTTAAGTTTGAAACGTAAATGTTCATTCTTGAAATTAAGATATAATAAATAATACTTGAGAAAAACGGCCGTAAAGAAGACTAACTATTAGCAGATTGTGCGTAGCAGAATATCGTTCACTTACCAGATGCTGTATCATCTCAAATTGACCCCGCAAAGATAGTCCTTTATTACGAGACCTGCTCCATTTATTTCTTCTTTTCCTGTTAACAAAACCCTTAGATATCCGCTACGCGAAAAGGGTGAATGTCGATCTTCTGCCAAACGTTTTGCGTGATGTAAGGTTCTTGTTTCATCCACTGGTCCAGTCCGTCTCGCGTTTCAAATTGCACTAACATCATGGATCCTTTCATTTCGCCCTGCTCATCCAGCAATGCACCGCCGATGATGAAGTTATTGCTCGCTTTTAATTGTTTTGCCGAGATGAAATGATCTGGTCTCGTTTTCATGCGGCGCTCCATAGCTTCCGCATCGGTGCCATCCCAGGCGTATATAAGGTATTGTTGCATGGTTATTATTTCGGTTCTTCTGAAGTGTCCACCTGCCAGTTGTCTGTTCTGAACGGAACCAGTGGCAGGCCCTGTTTGTTCATGATGTTCGGCATTGCCACATTGTCGAAAGCGAAGCGAACCGCTACCGGGTTGGGAACCGCCTTGCTTTCCAGTGTCAGCCGGTCCTTGCTCAGCCTGACGGAAGCCGGGTAAAATTTCTGATCACTGCCTGCAACATAAAAATCGCTTGCCGCTTTGCCTTCCCGCAGCAAAAGCCCACCCTCTGCGTGCTTAAAGTACAGATCAACTTTTTTGCCCTTGATCTCCATCCGGTCGAATGTGGGATAACCGGCATACACCCCCGGTTGTTTATAGTTCTCGTGAAGGGCAAGCTCTGCCAGTCGCAGCCCTACGGTGCGTTTATCTTTCGGGTGAATGTCGTTGATATTGTCGACCAGGTCGGTTGTTACCACCATTCCCGTGCGGGTCAGCTCAAGCGTTGTTGCCTGTTGCTCACGCAGCAGTGCACCGATGTTGCGGTTGCCATATTTGAAAGGAGCTATCTGCACATAGTAAAAGGGGAACGATGATTTCCACGCATCTCTCCATGAACCGATCATCGCCTTCATCAATTCGTTGTAGGTTGCCGCGGTTTCGGTATTGCTCTCACCCTGGTACCAGATCACGCCTGCAATGCTGTGTGTAGTGAGCGGTGCGATCATCGCATTGAACGCGCGGCCGGGTTTGTCCGGCCACCAGGATGTCGGTTTTAGCCTGGCAGCAGCAGCGGCAAGGGACGGGTTGTCACTGACAACAGGTGCGGGTGTCCAGGTCTCGGCTGGAGTTCCTCCCCAGCTTGCATTGATAAGCCCGATAGGTACATTCAGGGTGGATTGCAGTTTTTTTCCAAAAAAATATCCCACTGCGGAGAAACCCTTCAATGTCTCAGGGCTACACACCTTCCATTCTGCCCGGCAATCATCCTGTGGATAGACGGCAGTTGTTTTTGGCACCTGGAATAACCGGATATTGTTGTTTGTGGCATTGGGCAGTTCATCAATGATCTGCTGGTTATTATGATAGCTGCTCCATTCCATATTCGACTGGCCCGAACAGACCCACACCTCACCCACAAGGATGTCATTTAAAACGATTGTGTTCGACCCGCGCAGCGTAATGGTGTAGGGACCGCCTGCTGCCGGTGTTGGTATTGTTATGCGCCATTTGGCATCGCCGGTTGCATTCACGGAGTCAGTGCGATTGTTCCATGAGGTAGTAACGTAAATTTTTTCACCCGGATCCGACCAACCCCAAAGCACCGTACTGCTTTTTTGTTGTAACACCATGTGGCTTCCCACGACGGACGGCAGGCGTATCCAGGCTTTGGCGGTTAAACTGATCAGGATAAATGTCAGGGTGAGGAGGGGAAGTATTCGCATGGGAGAATTAAAATTCAACTGAAAACTTAAAACGCAAAATTTAAAACGTAAAACTTAGAACGTACAATCAGTACATGTATACATGGTATCAACATTTCACAAGTCAGGGAATACGTCTAAGAACATCGACATCCTTCGAAAAGGAAAATTCAGATTTAAAGATAATTGTTTAATTTAATTCTGTCGGCAAGCGACGGCGTTTCAAATTATATTTGCGAATCTTTTTTAACCCTTAACTTTTGAGTTTTCAGTTTTGATTTTTGAGTTTTGAGTTTTGAGTTTTGATTTTTGAGTTTCGCGTTTTAAATTTTAGATTTTTCATTTTGAATTTTTAATTTTTCTCCATGATCCGCTTCCAGGCTACCATACATAAAGCCGGCAAAATGGGTGACAAGACCGGTTGGTCTTATGTGATCGTTCCCGGAGAACTCGTGGAGGAAATGGGTCGGGCTAACCGGAAGATGTTCCGCGTAAAAGGAAAGCTTGACGCGTTTCCCATTGCAGGCGTATCCATCATGCCAATGGGCAATGGCGATTTCATGTTACCCATCAATGCCTTGATGCGCAAAGGGACCGGGAAAGGGGCAGGCGCCATGCTCGATGTCCAACTCCAGGAAGACAAAGCACCGATCGTGCTCAATGCGGAACTCCTCGAATGCCTGGCTGACGAACCCGATGCGCTTTCATTTTTCCAATCACTTACCCCCTCTCATCAGCGCTATTTCAGCAAGCACATCGATGATGCAAAAACAGAGCAAACCCGATCAAAGCGAATTGCCATGACCGTGAATGCCCTGTTGAAAAAAATGGATTATGGGGAAATGATCCGCGCGGCTAAGAAAGAGCGGGAACTTTAGCCGGCTTTGCTTTCCACACCAGCTTCCTCTTTCATTTTTATTACGTGATAGCCGAGTGCATCCGCAATGTGCGCTGCACAAAGCGGATAGGTATCGTACTCGCTGAATTCCTTTGCCAGCTTTTCCACATTGTCCCTGTACGTGCCATCGATAAAGATCATATCGACTGCCTGTCGTATCTGTGCGGGGCGGGGTTTCTCCGTGCCGAGGTTGATGCCAAGTTTGAAATACCCGATTCTTGCATTGATCTCGTTTTTGCCTTCATGCACACCGGCAACAATCAGCGGCAGATTGTTTTCAATACCGAGCATGACGCCCCCATAGCCGCCGTTGGTGATATAGATATCGGCATAAGGCATGATATCGGCAAATGGAATAAAATCTTCTATGATCAGGTTTTTGGCGCTAAACCGGCTACGCAGTTCTGCCGTGCCATTTCCACCTGTTGTGGCGATCACCAGGGTATCCGTTCCTTTCATCGCTTCCAGCGTCGGCACAAGGAGCTTGTTGATATCCCGCTCCACTGTTCCCTGCGTTACCACAATGATTCGTTTGTAAGTATTCATGCGCTCATCGAACCATGGTTTCCCAACGCCTGGTTTTTGATAAGGCAGCATGGCTCCCACAAACCGGATATTGCGCCCGAGATCACTCCGGTAGTATTCAAAACCCGGTGTGCCACTTTGCAAAACAAGGGTCGATTTCCTTGGCAGCAGATCAAAGATGTTTCTATTGCCGTGATCGATCCCATGTTTTTCCAGCATGGCATGCATGACCTTATTGGGTTCGCGAAAAATGATCATGTTGGAAATCGTCCGCATCACCCGCTGCCTGATCTTACCTAACCAGGTATACGACGGCGTGAGTCCCATACCCGGAGGCGGGAGGTCTTTCGAGGTTTCCGTCACCGGCACAACCCCTACGGCAATCACCGGCAGTTGAAGCTTGTCCTTTATAAAGGGTATACCACTGAACAGGGAGTCTGCTATCACCAGGTCGAAAGGGAATGAGCGACGGATATCCTTCATATCCTCATAGTACTCCGGCGCGCGGAGGATGAAGGCATTGATCATATCAAACCGGAGTTTTTTTATTTGTCCGCGGATCTTGTTTCGCTCCGGGAAAACTTCTTCCACGTTTTCGCCATTGATGTCTTTTGCAACTACGAAGGGGAAATGAGGAATGCCCAGTTTTCGCAGCCGTACAGCGTAAACAGGCGAGGTGTACCAACGCACATCACAACCGAGTGATTGAAGGTGCACAGCGAGGCCCGTCAGGGGATTGAAGTGCCCGTCTGCCGGGAATGTGGCGAATAGTATTTTTTTGCCGGCCAGTCCGGGCACAGCGTTGCCATTGGGAGAATTGGGATACATCTTGAATTTTTTGATAAGGTTAAATGCTGTTGCAATGTTAGCATCCATACCGGGTGAAGACAATCCCCGAATGTGTCAACTGTCCAGGTGGCCGACCGAACAGGCGGGCTGGGGTGATGAAATGCTTCCCGGAAATCGCGTTATTTGTGGTATGATAAGATCCGTCACTGATTTCAAAAAGCCTTTTTTCATTGGTATAGCCGGGACTGGCATGAGTGCTATTGCCCAGTACCTGCAGGGTACGGGCAAGCAGGTGGCCGGTAGTGATCGCTTTTTTTTACCCGGTGAAGAGAATGAAACACGAACCCGGCTTGAAGCGGAGGGCATCCTTTGTTTTGAACAAAACGGCGAAGGCATTACTGCTGAGACAGACCTGGTTGTAGTCTCCGCTGCGATAGAAGATACGGTCGGTGAAGTGCAGAAGGCAAAGGCCCTGAACATACCCATTCTCACCCGGGCCGCCCTGCTGGCGATCATTGCCTCCAGCAAGAAAACGATCGCAGTCGGTGGAACCAGCGGGAAAAGTACCACCACCGCCATGCTGTTCGATATTTTGCAATATGCCGGAATGAAACCCAGTATCATCAGCGGGGCCGGACTTGTCAGCATTATCCGTGAGGGAAAAATAGGCAACGCTAAGGTTGGGGAAGGGGACTGGCTGGTGATAGAAGCCGATGAAAGCGATGGTTCGATTGTGCAATACAAGCCGGCAATTGGCTTGCTCCTCAATGTTGACAAAGATCATAAGGAGCTGGATGTACTAATGGACGTGTTCAAGACATTCGCCGGCAACAGCGAAAAGTTTGTCGTTAACCGTTCACACTACCTGGCAAAAACCCTGTCGAAGAACAGTGATTGGGATTTTAGTATCACTGATGCACCCGCCGGTTTTCGGGCAACTGGTTTTCAGCAGGAAGGGATGACGATCAGATTTTTTGTCAACCAGGTTCCCTTCAGCATGAATGTGATCGGCCGGCACAACATGGAAAACGCCGTGGCAGCGGTTACTGTTGCAGCCATGACCGGTGTTGACCTGAACACCTCCTCTGCGGCAATCAGGAACTATGAAGGCATTTACCGCAGAAACCAGGTAATTGGCACAAAGAACGGTGTGCTGCTGATTGATGACTACGCACATAATCCCGTGAAATGCGCAGCGGCCATATCTTCGTGCCAGCCACTCGCAGAAAAAGTGGTGGCCTGGTTTCAGCCACATGGCTATGGGCCAACAAGATTCCTGCGAAATGATTTTGTAGAAGAAATATCCCGCGTGCTCCGACCGCAGGATGAGATATGGATGAGTGAAATTTTTTACGCGGGTGGAACAGCCACCAAAGATATTTCGGCGGCAGACTTAATCAATGATATCAAAGCGAAGGGACGCAATGCCTACTTCTGCGAAGACCGCAATGAATTCGTGCGATCGGTCCGTACACATCTCGGCGAAAACACGGTGTTGCTGCTGATGGGTGCAAGAGATCCTTCCCTGGAAAAGTTTGCAAAGCAGGTCTGGGAAGAGCTTTGATCAGATGGAATAACTGAGTTCCGGAGCAGGCGCTTCAGGAGCAAACAAATGCCAGCAAACGGCCAGCAGCATGCCCAGCTTGATCTTTTCTTTCATTTTGCCGCTGCTGTTCGGCGCATCGTTTCGTTGAGGAATGTCCAACTGGCAAACGGCGAGCGGCTGATCGATTGAATCTTTGTAGATGGTAACTTCTTTTTCCTTCTGACCTTTGACAGAATAAAAGAATCGTTCATCATTCAGTACGATGAACGGTGTGCCATGATCGTTGCCGGCATGGGCAATGCGAATCCCATATTCATTGCACAGCACAGTCTTGTTTTTAAGAAATCCTTCCTTGCGAAACAGGAACACGCGTTTCTCATCTTCAAAATCAACCCGCAACGCGTCCGATGTACTATTCAGGGCGAGGGTGACCAGTTTTTTTCCATTATTCCATAAAGCAAAAACAGATTGGCCGATTCCTGAAGTGACTGTTTCCCATTTCATAATAGACAAGTTTTAGAAGCTTGAGCCGTTAAAATTGGGGCCTTTTTAGACAGCTTTGCGAGGCACAACCTAAATTTAATATTAACTTCATATTCAGGTAACAATCGTGAATAACCGGTGGAAAAACCCGGGTTAATCCACAACATATGTCAAAAAATGAAACGATTGCGGCGGCTATTTCCGATCAGGAGAGGATTTTCCTTGAACGTGCCATTGCGCTTTCCCGTGAGGGCATGCATAGTGGCAAAGGCGGACCGTTTGGTTGCGTGGTGGTGAAGGATGGCAGGATCGTAGGGGAGGGGAGCAACGAAGTGACTTCATTGAACGATCCCACGGCCCATGCAGAAGTGATGGCTATCCGCAATGCCTGTCGACAACTTGGCCATTACCAGTTGGACGGATGCACCATTTACACCAGTTGCGAACCCTGCCCCATGTGTCTCGGCGCCATCTATTGGGCGCGGCCCGACCGCGTGGTGTATGCAAACACCCGCCATGAAGCAGCGGAGATACTATTCGACGATGCATTTATCTATGATGAGATCAATGCGGGACTGCACGAAAGAAAAATTCCGTTCACGCATTGCCCGCTTCCTTCTGCACAAAAAGTATTCGAGGAGTGGGCGCACAAAACAGATAAAAAATCATATTGATCAGAAAAGCCGTTTGATCAATTGCAGGGAATGCGTGCGTTTGCCGGTTTCACTGTGAACGATCCCTTTTTTATCGATGGTGTCGATTCTTACCTTACCTGAGCTATGAATGATGCGATCGTTGCCGAGAAGAATTCCTACATGCACGATCTCATCTTTGTCGTCAAAAAAAGCAAGATCCCCCGGCTGGGAGTTTTTGAGTTTCGCTACAGACGAGCCGACCTGGGCCTGTTGCCAGGCATCGCGGGGAAGATCAACCCCGAGCATCTTATAGGTCACCTGCACAAATCCACTACAGTCGACCCCCAGGATGGTGCGACCGCCCCAGAGATAGGGAGCATTCAGCCAGCGCAACGCAATATTTTGGAGATGTTCAGGATCGCGGGCGGTCTCTTCCCTGTTATGTACATTACCAGTGACCTCCACTGCTAATTCATCGATGATAGCCTGTCCCGCAGAATAATTATGCAACGCCGCACCCATGGGCACCTGCATGGCCTGGCCATTGATGGTAATGGTTGTAAGTGCATCGGCTGTTACATGCGGCACAAACAGGCGGGCTGTTTTTTCCGACACCGGTTTGAGCATGTTGGCGGTAATCCAGCCTTCATAATGATCCGTGAGGCTGCGAACTTTGAACCAGAAAGATTTTTTGCTTTTGAGCACCAGTACCGTGTCACCAAAAAGAAGCTGATTGGTCATTTCCGCCTGATGACGGGGTTTCCTCCGAACGGGAGCACAGGGAACGGCAACGATAGCAAATTCCATCAATTTTCTTGTGAAGTTAATTAAAGACTTGTGATCTCTCTGTTATGAAATTGTTTCTTCCCTGCATCTTAGGATTGTGGAAATGAAGATGATCCTGGCTGGAAGTAAAACTAAATAACTATTTTCCCCCGGTGAAACAGGACAAGTTTGCACATATATCCGACCAGGAGCTGCTGGAACGCTTTCATAAGTCAAAAGACAATGAATGGCTCGGCGTCCTCTTGCAGCGTTATACGTTCCTGTTGCTGGGTGTGTGCATGAAATACCTGAAAAATGAAGAGGAGGCCAGGGATAGTGTTCAGCAGATATTCCTGAAGGTGATCCAGGAGTTGCAGCGGTACAAAGTGGAGTATTTCAAATCGTGGCTATACATGGTGGCGAAAAATCATTGCCTGATGAAACTCCGCGACAGGCAGGGCAAGGTGCCATCTGAACTCACCGAGCGCCAGGCAGCAACTCCCGCAGAAGAATCTGACAAGATCCAGCTCGAGGCAAATGAGCGCACACTCGATCACATGGAAGCAAGCCTGAAGGAACTCAGTGCTGAACAGCAGCAATGTGTAACTTTGTTTTATCTTCAGAAGCGCAGCTACCAGGAAATCAGCGACCTCACAGGATTCTCCCTGCTGCAGGTAAAAAGCTACATTCAGAACGGCAAACGAAACCTTAAGATACTTATTGAAAAAAAGCTGAAAGGCGGAACGCGTTAGCGATGCAGGAAAACTTCAAGGACATATTATCAGGCCTGAATACGGACATAGACCAGGAAACACTGCTGGCCTACCTGCAACAGCAATTGTCGCCGGAAAAACGCCGCGAAGTCGAATTGAAACTTGCAGAAAATGAGTTTGCCAGCGATGCCGCGGAAGGATTGGATGAGTTCAGCGACAAACAGCATGTGGCGCACATGATCGAGATGCTTAACCGCGATCTGCGGAAGAAAGTCGAGAAAAAGAAAAAACGAAGGGCGCGCCTGCAAATCCAGGATCAGTCGCTGTTGTATATCAGTATCATGATCTTCCTGGTGCTGGTCGTGATTGCGTTTATGGTGATAAGGAAACTTAAAACGTAAAACTAAAAAGTCAAAACCCAAAGCTTAAAAGTCAGTGTAGATTTTTTACTTTTAACTTTTGACTTTTTAGTTTTGTCTTAATCCCAGATTCTCTTCACAAGCCGCCAGACCGCCACATCCCATTTCAACATTTTAAACGCCGTGAACAGCAGGATCACACCAAAGATTTTTTTCAGCATATCCTGATCGATCTTCAGTGCGAGCCGGCTTCCGAAATAGCCGCCGATGATGAACGTAGCTGCTAGCAGCCCGATCACTTTCATATCGATCGGCTGCCCCATGGCTTTCGTGTCACTGTAGTATTTGAGAAATGCCAGGATGACCACAGGAAATGTCAGTACTCCTAATGAAGTGCCCTGGGCCTGGTGTTGGGTATAGCCAAGGAAAAAAACGAGGGCGGGTACCAGCACGATGCCTCCGCCAACACCAACCAGGCCGCTGAGAATGCCCGCCATCAGCCCGATCAGCAGGATAATGATAATGAGTTGTGCTGTCATTGTTTTTTTCTCCGGCACCTTATTTCTTGAAATTTTCCTTATAAAAATCGATCGCGTCCTGGATGATCTTGCAGGCAGTATCCTTGTCCTGGAAATTATCGATCTCTACTTTTTTATTCTCCAGCACCTTGTATTGCTCAAAGAAATTTCTGAGTTCGAGAAGGAAATGCTGGGGCAGGTCTTCCATTTTGTCATAATGATTGACGGAAGGATCTTTTGCAGCCACGGCAATGATCTTGTCATCTACCTGGCCACTGTCGATCATCTGCATATTACCGATCACTTTTGCTTCCACGAGACAAAGGGATTGAATTGATTGGGAACAGAGCACGAGAATATCGAGCGGATCATTGTCCTGGCCAAGTGTACGGGGAATGAAGCCATAATTCACCGGGTAATGAAAGGAAGAATAAATGACGCGATCCAGCCGAAGGAGGCCGGTGTCTTTGTCTACTTCATATTTTGCCCGGGAGCCTTGAGGTATTTCGATGAGCGCATTCACGCGCTGCGGCGCCTGCTCGCCATATTGAGTTCCATGCCAGGGGTGATGAACGGTTATCATATGTAAAACTTAAAAGTCAAAATTCAAAAGTAAAAAGTCGGTGCACGGAGCGAAGGACGATCCGGCATCCTGCCTCCCGATTTCATGACCCTTCGATACGCCAACTCGCTTCGCTCGTGGCTACTCAGGGTCCGGGTGTACTTTAACCAATTAAAAATGAAAAAATAAAAAGTCCCATATCCAGGATCCAGCATCCAGCATCCAGCATCCAGCCCCCAGCATCCAGCCCCCTACCTCCGCTTCGCTCCGGCAGGCAGGCCAGCCATCCAGCATCCCGATTTCATGACCCTTCGATACGCGGTTCGCTGCCCTCACCACTACTCACTCTCCGTTCTTAAATCCAGCAATCAAAAATTAAAAATCCAGCATCCAGCATCCAGCACCCAGCATCCAGCCTCCAGCCCCCAGAATCCAGCATCCAGCCTCCAGCCCCCAGGAC
>JAEZAM010000002.1 GCA_023430465.1 Bacteroidota bacterium
ATCTTGGCTATCGTATCATCGACGCAGGTTATTCGATCATATACAGCGATCGAATTGTAATGCTACACAAAGAATCGCCGCTGGGCCGAAAGCCAAAAGAAGAGAAAATTCGCATGATGTGGGTAAATAAATCAAAGGTCGCTTACCGCTATCTGCCTCTCCGCTATTTTTTGTCAACCGCTGTAATGTGGAGTTTGCAATATCTAAAGATGTCCGGCTTCAACGTAAAGGGACTATTCAGGGGATGGTCCGAGATTGCAAAAATCTCCAGCTCCGAGAAAAGGACACCGATCAGCAAATCGGCGAGGCAATACCTTCGCCAGACCAAAGCCCGACTGTGGTACTAATTTACTCTTTCACCTCTTCCCGAAAAAAATCATAAGCCATTTGCAGTCCATCCCGGAGGCTAATACGATGTTTCCAGCCTTTGCTATGTAGGATCGAACTGTCCATCAATTTACGCGGGGTGCCATCCGGTTTTGTAGTATCATAGGTCGTTGTCCCTTCATACCCGACAGCCTCCGCAATCAACCCAGCCAGTTCTTTTATGCTGGCTTCTTCCCCTGTTCCTACGTTGACAAACATCTTCTCATTATAGTTTAACATGAGGAAGAGGCAGGCATCCGCCAGGTCATCCACATACATAAACTCGCGGAGTGGAGTTCCTGTTCCCCAAATCTCAACGGAGGGCGCACCGGATATTTTCGCTTCATGAAACTTGCGTATCAACGCCGGGATCACATGAGAATTTGTAGGGTGATAATTGTCGCCCTGCCCAAAAAGGTTTGTCGGCATGGCTGAGATAAAATTACACCCATACTGATCGCGATAGGCCTCGCACAACTTGATCCCGGCGATCTTTGCAATCGCATACGGCTCATTGGTAGACTCGAGTAACCCGGTAAGCAAATATTCCTCTTTGAGTGGCTGGGGCGCAAGTTTCGGATAAATACAGGAACTCCCGAGAAACAACAACTTCCTTACACCGTGCTTCCAGGCTGAATGAATGACATTTGATTCAATCATCAGGTTATCATACAAAAATTCTGCACGATAGATATTGTTTGCCAATATACCTCCAACCTTCGCTGCAGAAAGAAATACGTATTCCGGCCTGGCGGTGGCGAAAAAATCATCTACCGACTGTTGACTTCTCAGGTCCAGTTCCGCAGAACTTCGCTGAACGATATTCTCATACCCCTGGGCTTTCAATGCTCTGACAATCGCTGATCCTACCATTCCATTATGACCAGCGACATATATTTTACTTTGTTTCTCCATTATTCAAACTGGCGGGTAGTGCTGTATCCTGACTGCTTCAGGATCACATCTTTTTTAAAATTTTCGAGGTCTGCCTTTACCATTTCACTGATTAGCTCCCGTAAGGTATAACGGGGCGTCCAGCCTAGTTTCTGCTTAGCTTTGCTGGCGTCACCAAGCAACAGATCAACTTCAGTCGGACGGAAATAACGTTTATCTACTTCTACTACTACATCCCCTTTGGCAAGCGGTATAGAAGTATCTGTAACCGTCTTAACTATTGCACGCTCGAGTTCGTTCGATCCCGTAAATTCAACCTCAACACCGGCTTCCGCAAAAGCAATTTTTACAAAATCGCGGACGGACGTCGTAACTCCCGTCGCTATGACGAAATCTTCTGCTTCCTGCTGTTGGAGCATTAGCCACATAGCCTCTACGTAATCTTTTGCGTGACCCCAGTCCCGCTGCGCATTAAGGTTACCCAGCCACAATTTCTTTTTCAGACCCAGTACGATTTCGGCAACTCCCCGTGTAATTTTTCTGGTTACAAAAGTCTCACCACGCAATGGGCTTTCATGGTTGAACAATATACCGTTACACGCATACATGCCGTATGCTTCGCGGTAATTTACTGTGATCCAGTAACCGTAGAGTTTTGCAACACCGTAGGGAGAACGGGGGTAAAATGGAGTGGTCTCGGACTGAGGAACTTCCTGCACTTTACCGTAAAGTTCTGAAGTGGAAGCCTGGTAGATCCTTGTCTTTTTCCCGAGGCCAAGAATGCGGACCGCTTCCAGGATACGGAGAGTGCCGGTGGCATCTGTGTTGGCTACATACTCCGGTTCTTCGAAGCTGACCTGTACGTGGCTCATGGCACCCAGGTTATAGATTTCATCCGGCTGAACCTGTTGTATGATCCGGATGATATTAGTGGAATCGGTGAGATCGCCGTAATGAAGAATCATTTTCAGATTCGACTCATGCGGATCCTGGTACAGGTGGTCAACCCGCTGGGTGTTAATCAGTGAAGTCCTTCTTTTGATACCATGGACCTCATACCCCTTTTGTAAAAGCAATTCGGCGAGATAGGCTCCATCCTGCCCGGTAATACCCGTTATGAGGGCTTTTTTCATGCTGCGGTGAAATTTGCAGCAAATGTACTTGTTTGCCCGTGGATTACCTGATCAGGACAAAGGTCCCCTTCCGAAACACGGACGGTTCGCACATTGTTGATGCTTTTACCATATACACGAAGACAGCGCTGTCCTGCGGCTTTCCTTTATATGTACCATCCCAGCAGGCCCGGGGGTCTCGTGAGTAGAATACCCGCTCACCCCACCTGTTGAAGATGCTGAACTCTACGTTTTCCACTACACCCCAAAGATTAATGCCGTAACAGTCATTCAGGCCATCATTGTTTGGGGTAAAGGCAGTGGGCATGAGGTAACTGCCTTCATTTGCCCTGTCAACCTTCACGGTAACGGTGTCTGTATTGCTGCACCCTGCTGCATCCGTTCCCCATACTACATATTGTGTTGTAACGCGGGGCGTAGCTACGGGGTTGCTGATTGCAGGATTGCTCAGACTTGGGTCCGCATTCCATATATACGTCTGACCTCCTCTCGCTGTAAGCTGGCTGCGGTCGGTGGAACAATCGAGATCTACCGACCGGCTGGCTATGATGTCCGGTAATGGGCGCACTGTCACCAACGTCCGAAGTTCCGCAGAGGTATTGCAAACATTCTCCGTGATATTCACGATATACTCTGTCGTAACTGGAGGTGATACTTCCGGACTGGCAACGTTCAATTGCGTTATCCCTGGAGCGGCGGTCCACTGGTAAATATTTCCACCGCTTGCAGTCAATAACACCTTATCATTTGCACAGATACCGATCGGAGGGTTGATGGCAAACTGTGCCGGTGGTCTGATGGCTATTGTCACAGAGTCGAGATAACGACATTCATTGGCATCGGTAATGGTGACAAAATATTCTGTATTCTGTTGAGGTGTGGCTACCGGGTTTCCAATAGTAGCACTACTAAGCGTAGCTGCCGGTGTCCATTGATAGCTGGTGCCACCTGTGGCTTCCAGTGTTATGGAAGAAGCCGGGCAAATTTCCGTATCGTCCGTCAACGACATCGCCGGCTTTTGAAAAATGTTTACGTTAACCGTATCCTTGTCAACACAACCATTGGCGCTTGTGCCGGTCAGGATGTACTGCGTACTTACGGCCGGAGAAGCAACAGGGTTTGCAATTGTGACATCGTTGAGACCGGCAGCGGGGGACCATGAATAGCTGGCGGCGCCGCTTGCCATCATCTGCACAGGCTCCAGCGCACAGATCGTGGTGTCGTTATTGGCCTTTACAGAGACCGTCTCCACATTTATCCTGACGGAGTCAATTCGGGTAAACACAGGTGCAAAAGAAATGTCATCCAGCGCAAAATCATTACCCGCCTGGATGGTATTGGTGTTTACTATGGAGATCACAGCAGATGTACTATTTCCCGAATTCCAGGTGGTATAGAATTGATTCCATGAACAGGTAGGAATGGTTGCCAATATTGGGCCACCCAGGTTGTTGCCATTGATTGAAAATTGCAAACGAGCCGGATTCGAAGCCGAGAGCGAGGCGATCCATGTAGAAAATGCATAGCTCGTGTTCGGCTGGACTGTGACAGTCTGTGTCCAAACCTTTGCATTTGCCACAGGGGATCCATTCACATGCATCATGTTTCCATTGTTGTCCGGTGTGTGGTCTGAACAGGAACTCATTCCCCCATTCCATGCCGCCGCGTTTGTTCCGATATTATATTGACCTTCTGTATTATTAAAGGTGGTCGCTATGTAGTCAGATGTAAATGACGTATTGCCCTGGGCAAAATCTCCGTTGATAATAAGATTGTTGCCAACGGTCTTAGCTGTATAGTAGTATGTCATTGGCACAGGCGTGCTGGTAAACGGTGTTGCAGACAATGGATCATTGAGGTATGTGGTCGGGAACCAGCAGAAATCAAGACTGGACTTTGTCAGCAATTGTTTGGTGGCACCGGCGCAGATCGTTGTATCATTGGTCAGTACAATATTCTCCCACGTGGCGCCGACAGTGATAGATTTTTCAATCGTATCGGTACAGTTGCCCGCGTTCACACTGTATCTTACGAGATACGTACCATTTGCCCCGTATGTATGAACCAGGGCGGCTGATGCGGTGCTTGTCTGCCCATCACCAAAGCTCCAATATGGGCTTGAAGTTATACCCAGCCCGGTAAATGTCACGACAAGTGGATCACAAACATCAGTTTCATAGCTGAAGTCATAGTCGGGTCGTCCGATAGTTACCTGGGACGTGATACTATCTTTACAACCGTTGATATCTGTAACGACCAATTTTACCTGGAACACGCCTTCCGTTCCATATTCGTGTGATGGATTTTGAAGGGGGGAATTGTTTCCATCGCCGAATGACCAATGCCAGGTGCTTATCGCACTCGTATTGGTATAACCCAGGCCTTCGAAATCCACTTTAGAACAAGATGCAAGAATCTGCCTGACCCTTACGGAGTCTATATTGGGCTTGAATGGCGTAGAGGTTACCGGCAAGACCAGACCTGGCAAAACGATCCCCGGTTCGCCCACGGTCGCTCCCCATGGATTGTTTGCATCCTGGAGCAGAACACCATTAGCTCCACCACTCGCGTCGACAGTGACCTGCGGATTCAAAGCCGCACCGGAGTGCCAGACAACTCCGCCACCGCCGCCGCCGCCGGGTCCGATGCGCCCATAAAGTAAGGCATCAGCTGTCATGTTCGCTCCCGCTCCACCCGCTACTAACACAGATGTTGGTTGTGTATAGTTGTCAATCTGCAAAAGAATTGTTCCACCGGCACCACCGCCGCCCATGGCTTCATGCGCATGCGACGATGGAGAAGGTGCATATTGCGGAGCATCTGCACCATTAGCAAGTATAGACCCTTGGTTATTTACGATGGTTTGCGCTGAAATAAGTATTATTCCACCTCCATTTCCTCCATTACTTAAATTGGCAGCATTTTCAGCATTATTACTATGCCCGGCTCCGCCGCCGCTGCCCAGAAAAATTTTCCGATTAACATTATCATACGCAAGCGGATTACCACCAATCCCGCGATTATCAAAAATTCCATTCTCACATGGTTCATACTGATAGCCCCCGTAGCCGCCGGCCCCTCCATTGCCACCGCCTCCCCCACCGCTGTTATGATCATTACCTCCGCCACCTCCGGCTGCGGATGCTCCTTTGCCATAGGCGTTGGCGACAGGCAAATCGACTATACTCTCGCCCTTATCAGCAGCGAGGATACTCCCGGCAGGATAGCTAAAGTCGTTGTTCGAGCAATTCAGAACAGTTTGCCTTGTATTTACTGCCCCACCCCCGCTGAATCCCTTTCCACTCACGTCAAGCGGATGATTTAGTGTTAGTGTTCCACCGACATTAAATGCAAGTATCCCTCCTTTGCTACCATCCCATGCAAGACAGGTCATTTTCGCAAAGCTGTTATAGTTGTCATAATAAGGTACCCGAACCAGTTGCACCTTACCATTGGGTAGATCATATGCTCTGGTCAGAACATTCAACAACTCTATCTGGTTACCCATCACCGATTTGACATAGTTAAATTCGTAGTTGCCCGCGTTTTGATAGTTTAACACAGATCCAAAACTAGCCGCGTTGTCCAGATTTACCTCTACTCCCTTCATCTGAATCAGTAACACTGTGTCACCCGCATGAAACTCCGATGCGTTTGCCACCGTTAGTATGTTGTCACAACCATCAAACCCGTCGACTTCTGTGTACTTGTTGACAATTATTTCCTGGTCTGTTATTCGTTGACAGGAATCGGCGATCAGTCCGCACTCTACATTTGTATAAGACGGCTGCGCCGATGAGACAGCGGTTCCATTGAAGGTGGCATTTCCCTGTTTGTTCTGCAAATTGTCGAACCGATAGTAAGCTAAGAGACCTGGCTGGGTATTAGGACTAGGCAGCGGCTGAGTCATAAACTCACGCAGCTGAATTTGGGTCCTTGCCACGTTCCAGATCCTTACCTCACTTATCTGACCTAAAAATTGGGCATAGTCAGGATCGCCAGATGCGGCAATCTGCCCGATCGTGGCTGTTAGATTGTTCGTAACGATATTACCCGTGCAGGGTATCTGACTTAACAAAAAGCCGTTGCGGTAGTATTTTAGCGTCGTGCCATCATACACCATCGCAACGTGATAGTTCTTATTCAGTTCGAGTGGACAGTCCTGGAAAATGGCTTTATAACCGGAACCAACCGTTGTTATCTCGCACCCATTGGGAAGCAGTGAGAAATTAGCGTCATTGAAACTTGTATGTTTGGAAACAAGACTTCCATAATATAAGCCATTATTCAACGGCTGGGTCCTGCGAAAATTTGCCTCCACCGTGATCTTATCTCCTGACACATCCAGATCCCCAATTAACACTTTAGACCCTAAGGTTGGTAACTCCAACCACTCATCGCAGGTCTCCACGATCGAGCAACTGTCAGTAACGAAGCTACAAAGGGGATTTCCAACATTTACTGCTGCCGCTCCCCCCAGCGTTCCATTCCATGCCGCGTTGCCCTGCTTGTTTAGAAGATTGTCAAACTGGTAGTTTGCCAGCAGCCCTGCCTGAGTGGTGGGTGAAGGCAACGGCGTATTCATGTTCGCGCGTATCTGCTGCTGCGTGCGCACCACATTCCAGATCCTCACATCATTCACATACCCTATCAACTGCGTATTGTTCACTATCTCATCGTACAAACCGATGCGGGTTTCATAATCGTTTTGAAATAAGGTGCCCGTTGCCGGTACACTGCTCATCAGGTAACCATTGCGGTAAAACTTCAACGTCGCCCCATCATAGGTCATTGCCACATGGTAGCGCTTGTTCAACTCGATCTCGCATATTGCTGGTGTTGTGAAATAACCGTTAGTTGTCGTTATCTCGGCATTATTCGGACGGAGCAGGTAGTTGGCATCCGTTGGATGGTTATGCTTCGATACTATATCACCGGCCCAGTTGTAGCCGTTTGAATAAGGCGCGGTTCGGACAAACGTCGCCTCTACTGTAATCGAAGTACCCGGGATATCCAGATCTCCAACAGCCACATATGAATTAAATGAAGGAAGTCTTAACCAACCGGGACATGTCTGTGACAATACTGGTACGGAAATCACGAGGCAAAAAAGAAAGCACAATAAGCGCTTTCGCATAGCAGTAATAAGGGTCATGGTTGCAAAATGACCCGGTGGGAGGCCATCCCGCCAAAAATAGGGTGAATTTGCGGGATTACAAATGGGCCGCGCCACCACCAGCGCGCACTATCTGCAGAAATTTATCCATCGCCCGCCGCTTCGCCTCGTCCAGGCCATAACTTAAATGTATCTTATAATATTTAGCCAGATCATAGACCGGGTAAGGATTCTCCGCCACGATTTCGTCGATCTTCGTCAGGCCAATGGCATTGGCCCTGTCAAATCTCTCAATGAAATCAGCGGGCAACGGCTTCGTACTGATCCATGCAGCAAACACAAACGGCAGCCCCGTGATAGCCCGCCATTCACTTCCCAGGTCATAAATAAATGTAGAATGCCTGCGCTGCTCCAGCGCCCGGTCGCCGATCACCAGCCCCGCCGTCGTGCCTTTGATCTCCTCCCGGTACGACTCATCAGTGGCCGGTAAAAGCTCCGGCTGTATACCCCATGACTCCCTCATCAGCCATTTCAATAATGCCACTGAAGACCGGCTCTGATAATCCAAATACACCCGCTCAATCCGCTCCATCGGCACCTCGCTGAATAAACATACCGATGCGATCTCACCCTCCGCCCCTATGCAGTAATTTCCCACCACATGAAACTCCGGCAGCGTTGGTATCGCGGCAACAGGTATCAGCCCCACATCAATCTGCCCATCGCGCAACTGCTGCGCAAGTAGCGCAGGATAAGCACCCGTCAGTTCGATCTCCTCAGAAAATGGTGGCTGCTCCAACCCATAGATCAGTGGCTTCGTGTTCAGGTAATTGACTATTCCAACCCTTATCTTCTTCAATTGAGCTATTTTTGCGCAAATATAACCCACCCACGCCGGGCAGGACGTTTTCAATCAATGTTTAAACCCTAATTTCCATGGAACTGACTGCATTGACCGCTATTTCCGCTATCGACGGCCGCTATCGCAGGCAGGTAGAGCACCTCGACGACTATTTCTCCGAATATGCCCTCATGAAATACCGGGTGCATGTGGAAGTCGAATACCTCATTTTCCTGGAAAAGAAAAAGCTCTTCAAACTGCCACCCGCCGCTGCCCGGCACCTGCAGCAGGTAGCCGCCAACTTCAGCGTCGAACAGGCGCTTGAGATCAAGAAGATCGAAGCCACCACAAACCACGACGTAAAAGCGGTCGAATATTTCCTGAAGCAGGAACTCATCAAAGCCGGCGGAGAAGAAGCCACCGAATGGATCCACTTCGGTCTCACCTCGCAGGACATCAATAATACGGCTGTCCCTCTTTCCTGGAAACATGCCATCGAATACGAATACCTTCCGTCGCTTCTCAATCTGAACACCCAACTTCGGCTCCTGGCCCGCGACTGGAAAGACATTTCCATGCTCGCGCACACCCATGGACAACCAGCCAGCCCGACCCGGCTTGGCAAAGAGATCATGGTATTCACGGAAAGGATCCAAAACCAGATCGAGCAAATGATCGGCATTCCCTTCATGGGAAAATTTGGCGGTGCCACCGGTAACTTCAATGCGCATACGGTCGCCTTCCCGCACATCGATTGGGTGAAATTTGGAAACGCCTTCCTGGATCGCATCGGCCTCACCCGGCAGCAGTTCACCACACAGATCGAACACTACGATAACCTCGCCGCCAGTTTTGATTGCATGAAACGCATCAACACGATCCTGCTGGATTTCTGCCGCGACATGTGGACCTATATTTCCATGGAATACTTCCGGCAGAAGACAAAAAAAGGAGAGATCGGCTCATCTGCCATGCCGCATAAAGTGAATCCCATCGATTTTGAAAATGCTGAAGGAAATCTTGGTATTGCCAATGCGCTTTTTGAACATCTGGCAGCAAAACTTCCCATCTCCCGCCTGCAACGTGATTTGACCGACTCGACCGTCCTGCGCAATGTGGGCGTGCCCTTTGCCCATACGATCATCGCCTTCCGCTCGATCGAGAAAGGGCTGGGAAAACTTATCATTAACACCAATGCGATCGCAGCCGACCTGGACGAGAACTGGGCAGTTGTTGCCGAAGCCATCCAGACCATTCTGCGGAGGGAAAAATATCCCCAGCCTTACGAGGCGCTGAAGGAACTGACGCGTGGGAAAGAAGCCATTTCTCAACAGACTATTCGCAAGTTTGTAGACGGGTTAAAGATCAGCCCGGCAGTCAGGAAAGAATTAAAGGCGATCACCCCCCATAATTATACAGGAATCAACCCCCGCTATTGATCCGGCTGAATTAGCATAGTATTTGTTTTTCATTGGGAAACAACCCCATGAAACCCCTGGCCCTGTTAATGGTAGCCCTGCTCATGCTGGCAGGTTGTGAAAAAAACGACCGCGAAGCGGGCATCGATCTGCCTAACGGCCTGTACGTAGGCACGTTTGTCCGCACCGGCATGGATACCGCAGATATCACCCTCAACCTGGTGAATGGCACCTACCAGGGTTCCAGTTCGATCGATAAATACCCTGCGATCTGCGCAGGAAGTTTCACCACTGAAGCCAGCAATATTCAATTCCAGGACACATGCACATGGACTGCCGACTTCGACTGGAGTCTTATCCTGAACGGGCCTTACAACGTAAATTTCAACGAAAACATCCTCCGCATCTGGAAAACGGATAATAACAGGACAGATGAGTACCTGCTTAGGAGAATGGTCAGGTAAAAAGTCAAAATTTAAAAGTCAAAATTAAAAGTCAAAACGAAAAACTCAAAAGTAAAAACTTCATGAATCACATGCTGGCGCCTTTCTAATTTGCCAACTTCCTGCGTTGTTGTTCAGTTTTTGTAAGTTTTGTGTCTTGACTTTTGAGTTTTAAATTTTGAGTTTTGATTTTTAATTCTCCTTATGAATTTCAGAAGTAAAATTAAACTCGATCTCCGGGTTGTTATTCCGCTCGGTATTCAGGAACCATTCGCTTTGCGCCAGGTAAACCATGTGACCATCCTTATCAGCCGCGATGTTTGCCT
The DNA here is from genome assembly GCA_023430465.1 of Bacteroidota bacterium. GTDB lineage: Bacteria > Bacteroidota > Bacteroidia > Chitinophagales > Chitinophagaceae > JAEZAM01. The sequence continues at coordinate 10,538 of JAEZAM010000002.1, forward strand.
GCTTGAATCTTGAAAATTCCTCCAGCTTCTTCGCGTCTTTGCTCGTCAGCCAGCACGCCTTGTAGAATGGCAGGGAGTTGAATATAACCGATGCACCATATTCATGCAATAACCGGTACTGGATCACCTCAAACTGGAGCTCACCTACACAACCAATGATTTTCTTATTACCACCAAATTGGGTGAACAACTGGGCAACACCTTCATCAGTGAGTTGCATCAGGCCTTTTTCCAGTTGCTTTGTCTTCATCGGGTCCTTATTCACCACTTCCTTAAATATCTCAGGAGAGAAAGAAGGTATACCGGTGAAATAAAAATTTTCGCCTTCAGTAAGCGTATCTCCGATCTTAAAGTTACCCGTATCGAACAGGCCAACCACATCACCTGCGTATGCGTCTTCGATCACGCTTTTGTCACGGGCCATGAAACTGTAGGGATTGCTGAATCGCACGTCTTTGTCGAGTCGGACGTGGTGGAAATATTTGTTGCGTTCAAATTTCCCTGAACAAACACGGAAGAAAGCGATCCGGTCGCGGTGCTTGGGATCGAGGTTGGCGTGTATCTTAAATACAAAGCCGGAAAGTTTATCTTCTTCCACGTTCACCATACGCGTTGTCGTTTCCCGGCTCCGGGGCATGGGCGCGATCTTTATGAATGTATCCAGCATTTCCCTTACACCGAAATTATTAATGGCACTGCCGAAAAATACGGGTGCAACTTTACCTGCACGGTAATCTTCAACATTCAGCTCGCCATGAACGCCATCTACGAGTTCCACATCCTCTCGTAGTTGCGCGGCGTCCTTTTCACCCAGCTTGCGATCAACTATTTCATCGGCAAGGTTGTCGACGGAGATGGTATCCTCATCAGTGGCCTTGGTATTGGCGGTGAAGAGAAGCAGGTTTTTATCGTGCAGATTGTAAACGCCTTTAAAATCCTTGCCGCTGTTGATCGGCCAGGTCATCGGATGCAGCGCAAGCTTGAGTTCTTTTTCAATTTCCTCCAGGATATCGAAGCGGTTCTTGCCGTCACGGTCCATTTTATTTATAAAAACGATGACCGGTGTATCGCGCATGCGGCAAACCTCCATAAGCCGGCGGGTTTGATCCTCTACCCCGTTGACTGAATCAACCACGAGGATGACACTATCCACGGCAGTCAGGGTGCGGTAAGTGTCTTCTGCGAAATCTTTGTGACCGGGAGTATCCAGGAGGTTGATGAGAATATTGTTATACTCAAAACTCATGACCGAGGTGGCTACAGAGATACCGCGCTGGCGTTCGATCTCCATAAAGTCGCTGGTCGCGTGCTTTTTGATCTTGTTGCTTTTCACGGCACCAGCCACCTGGATAGCTCCACCGAAAAGGAGGAATTTCTCGGTGAGGGTGGTCTTACCGGCATCGGGGTGACTGATAATGGCGAATGTGCGCCGGCGTTGAATCTCGTTCTGGTACTTCATGAAAAAAATCAGGGCTTTGAGGGCGCGAAATTACGGCATTCCGGGTCAATATTCGGAGGTTTTGTAACCGATGGACCCGGAGGCAGTGACCGACAACAAGCCGTGAATACTGCATCAGGCATGACTCAGTTTATGTAAATTGCAGCATGATCCGCAGGTCAGCCGAAATCATCGCCAGCAGTTTCGTCATGGCACTCCAGGAGCTTTGGAAAAATAAGCTCCGCACCTTCCTGTCACTTTTTGGCATAACTATCGGTATTTTTTGCATCATCGGCGTACTGGCCACTGTAGGCAGCCTTGAGCAGAATATCCGCAATGAGATAAGATCGCTTGGTACCAATACGATTTATGTTGACAAATGGGAATATACCGGCGGGCCGGATTATCCCTGGTGGAAATATGTAAACCGCCCCGTTCCAAAATACGAAGAAGTAAAGCAGATACGCGAACGAACTCCCAGCGCCAAGTATGCCGCCTTTACCATCAACGTCACCGGGCAGGTTGAATATCGCGGCAGTCTTTTATCCAATGTCAAGTTGTATGGTGTCAGCGAGGAGTTCGATGATATCCAGCCGTTTGATATGATACATGGCCGTTACCCCACCGAAGGCGAATTCGACCGGGGAAGTGCCGTATTCGTCGTGGGTTATGATATTGCGGAAAAACTTTTCGGCGACCCGCAATATGCACTGGATAAAGAAGTGACGATTCGCGGGAAAAAGGGCATCATCATCGGCGTTATAAAAAAACAAGGTAAGCAGATGATCGGCGGCTGGGATTTTGACCAAAGCGTGATCATCAATTATAAGTTTGCCCGGACAATGATGAACGAATTACGGTCGGACCCTGTCATCATGGTCCAGGGCCAGGACAACCTGAGCAGCAAAGCCTTGAAAGATGATCTCAACGGATCCATGCGTGCAGTACACAAACTAAGCCCTACCAAGGAGGAAGATTTTTCCCTGAACGATATCAATGACCTCAGCGATCAGATCAGTTCTGCATTTGTAGGTCTGAACATCGGTGGCGCAATCATCGGCGGTATCAGCCTGATCGTAGGACTGTTTGGTGTAGCCAACATCATGTTCGTAACGGTGAAAGAACGGACCGGCCAGATTGGTCTGAAAAAAGCACTGGGCGCAAAGAACAGGATCATCCTCATAGAGTTCCTGCTTGAATCATCCTTCCTGTGCATCATTGGCGGGTTAATTGGGTTGGGGCTGGTATTTGTGCTGACAAAGATCCTCAGTAATTCACTTGATTTTCCCATATTCATTTCTGTCTCCAACATGATAATGACTTTGATCATTTGCATACTGGTAGGCATTACTGCCGGTATAATCCCGGCACGCAAGGCATCAAAGATGGATCCGGTTGTCGCGATCCGCAGTAAATAATTTCACCATAATCTTTTTCTTTGGCAACAATACTTGCAATAGAATCATCCTGTGACGAGACATCTGCCGCGATCTGTAAGGATGGGAAGATACTCTCCAATTTTATCGCCGGCCAGGCTGTTCATGAAAAATTTGGCGGCGTTGTACCCGAACTTGCCAGTCGCGCACACATGCAACATATCGTGCCGGTAGTAGATACGGCTTTGAAAACCGCGGGGGTAAACAAACGAGATCTTGATGCCATTGCATTCACACAGGCGCCGGGTTTGATCGGATCGTTGCTTGTAGGGGCACAGTTTGCCAAGTCGCTGGCGTTGGCCTTAGACAAACCCCTGATAGCAGTGCACCACATGCAGGCGCATGTGCTGGCAAATCTTATCGATGATCCCAAACCATCCTTTCCTTTTCTCTGCCTGACGGTAAGTGGCGGGCATACGCAGATCGTGGTGTGCGAGTCGCCCTCCGTGTTGCGGGTGATTGGAGAAACGATCGATGATGCTGCGGGGGAAGCTTTTGACAAGTCGGCAAAACTGCTTGGTCTTCCCTATCCCGGCGGCCCACTGATCGATAAATATGCGCAGCAGGGGAATCCTGATCGATTCAAATTTCCTGAACCGAAGATTGCCGGCCTGGATTTCAGCTTCAGCGGATTGAAGACATCGATACTTTATTTCCTGCAGAACGCAGGTTCCAGTCTTGTTTACAAGGAAGAGTTTCGCGTGAGCGAAGAAGAGAAGAAAAACTTCATTGAAAATAATCTCGCAGACATCTGCGCTTCGATTCAGAAAAGAATCATCACCATACTGCTGAACAAGCTGGTCAAAGCCGCAGAGGAGACCGGCATCAGGGATGTTTGTGTTGCGGGCGGAGTTTCGGCCAATAGCGGCCTGCGTGCTGCATTGAAAGAAACGGGCAGGAAGAAAGGCTGGAATACATTTATCCCGGCATTTCAATACTGTACGGATAATGCAGCGATGATCGCAATCACGGCTTATTATAAATACCTCGATGGCGATTTCTCCTCACTCAACATCAGCGCATCCGCAAAAGCGGGATGGTAAATATGGCAAACAGTTATTTCAGGTTCCGGCAGTTTACGATCAACCAGGACCGTTGTGCGATGAAAGTAACGACGGATGGCTGCCTGTTTGGGGCATGGACGGTGCGGGAGCTACAGGAACATGTCAAGGAACGACCGGTGACTGATTTACTTGACATTGGTACGGGCACAGGTTTGTTAAGCCTGATGATAGCGCAGGAGTTGGTGACGTCGATCATGGCCGTTGAGATTGACGATGCGGCGGCGGAGCAGGCTAAGGAGAATGTAACTGCCGCGCCGTGGCAGGATCGGATCAGGGTAGTGCAGGGTGATATCCGGGGATGGGATCCGGGGAAAAAATTTGATGTGATTGTGAGCAACCCGCCTTTTTACGAGAATGAGTTGGCCTCACCTGGCCGCGGGCGGAATATGGCCCATCATGCGGGCGGGCTTCTGCTGCGGGAGTTGATAGATGAGGTAAAGCGATTGTTAGCCGCTGAGGGAGTATTTTGTGTGTTATTACCGGCAAAGCGGGCGGTTGAGGTGGAGCAAAGGTTTGGGGATGCAGGATTGAATGTTTACAAGAAGGCAGTGGTACATGCCAGTCCGTCACATTCACCTTCGCGAGTGATGTATGTGTTGGGTTTTGAACCAAGAGAAGCTGAGGAAAAGACGATCTTTATTCGTGGTGAAGATGGCGGTTATTCGGAGGAATTTCGGGGATTGCTTGGGGGGTATTATCTCTCTGAGAGGCTCCCGGCGTAAACGGTTGTCAACCTTTTAAAGGTTGACAACTTTCGATTTTGCGGGGTTTGTACGGCCCCGAAGGGACCAAAACCTCGCCAACCTACCACAAATCCTCGTTTTCGCCCGTATTTACCTGCCCGCCGCATACTCCTCCAGATACGCATAGCCTGCTGTCAGTTTGCCATCCCGCGCCATCGTCGCACGGTCGATGATCTCCGAACTGCCCTGCACGAGATCCTGCAAAATGAACTTGATCAACTGCTCGCCAAAATAACGCGACGCATCCCGGGGCAGCTCATTGGGCAGGTTACCTACCGCCATCACATCTATCGATCCCGGCAGGTAGGGTGCTGTCTTTTCCAGCGTCTTCTTATCGATCCCATACACCGGATCCTCGATCGTCTGGTCACCCGCATTGATGGGTACCGACCCATCGGCATCATCCGTAATGTCCGCTATCGTATGGATAATAAAGTTTTCAGACGCCACATCCGCCTTCTCAAATAACCTCGGCACATTTTTATCCCAATACACCCCATTCATCAATATGTCCGTCTGTGCTGCATAGGGAAGAAACTTACACTCAAACTCCTCCGGATGCTCATGAAATGCAGCACGTGAATAGTCACCAGTGACCTTGCGGCGATAAAGATCCCCGCCCTTCAATTGCGTATACACGGGGTAGGCAAAACGTCTTTTGAGATAATCATCCGGCTCCACCTCGTGTATGCCCATCAGGTTCATCACTTCCAGTATTCCATGCGCCACGCGACCAGAGCCTGTCACAGCGATCTTCACATTCGGAAGACGCAAACCAAAATATGTATGGATCAATTCGCGAAAACTGCGCTGCTTGTAAACACGCTCCAGGCGGTACAAACCCGTCCGCATCCCATAAGCCATCATACCGTTATGCGCACCTACAACACCTGCAAAGAATCCAAATCCAATAATCCGCTGACCATCCTCATGTTCGAGGCATTCATAGTCCACAAGGCGGATATTCTTGTCGAGGATCGCTCGCATCAGGGGTTGATTGTGCGGCTGCTTTTTCTTTGTATGTGAAAAAAACAGGTAGGTCTTGTCGGGCAGTAGCTGTGATACCGGCACTTCCTTTATGCCCATCAGGATGTCGCAATCGGCAATGTCATCCGTCACATCAATGCCTGCGGCGCGGTACTCGTGGTCGGAAAAACAGCGATCTGCAGAGGATTGGGCTATCACCCTCACATCGGGCATATTCCGGTGGATCCATTTACATTGTGCTGGCGTCAATGCCACCCGGTTGTCGGCGGGTACTTTGCCTTCTTTAACAAGCCCGATCTTTATCATAGTCGTACATTTGCAATCGCGAAAGGCGCAAAAGTAATTTTAAAAATCGGGACAAAAACGGATGGATTATTTTGAGATTTTCGGAATTCCGGTTCAGTTAAGGGTGGAGAAGGCTGGTCTGCACCAGCAATTCATTGCCCTCAGCCGGCAATATCATCCGGATTATCATGCCCAGGCAGGCGATGAAGCCCAGGCCGAGGCACTGGAGAAATCAGCTCTTCTGAACAAAGCGTATAAGACATTCCAGGACAGTGATGAAACGATCCGATATGTCCTGCTGCAAAAAGGCCTGATGGAGGAAGAGGAGAAATATACCCTGCCCCCGGCCTTTTTGATGGAAGTAATGGAGATCAATGAGCAATTGATGGATGGCGACCCCACTGACCCTGCTGTGAGAGCTTCGGTTGAATCAGCAATCAATACAATTCAAAATGAGATATATGAACCCGTGGAAACGATTATTACAGGTTATCAGGAGGGTATTACTACCCCGGAAGACCTGTTGCAGGTAAAAGAGTACTATTACAAGAAAAAATATCTGGACCGCATCCGCCGGCAATTAGCTGCAAATTCGTAATATTGCTGCCCTGTTCAGCGGAACAGCCCGGGTGGCGGAATTGGTAGACGCAGCAGACTCAAAATCTGCCGTTCGCAAGAATGTATCGGTTCGATTCCGATCTCGGGCACAAGTGAGAGCGGAAAGCGAAGAGCGAGAGCGGTGCTTTCCGCAATCTACCGAGCGAGCGTGATGATGGAATCAATTCCTCTTCACGCTCGCTTTTTCGTTTCAACTTTGAAGTGCATCTGCTAGAGGTCTTTCGGGCATGTTAGCACGCTCCTCTCATTCTCGGCGCAAGATAAGTGCGGAGTGCGAAGGTGGACCTGCCGCAGGCAGAGTGTGGAGTTACGATTTTTCTCGCAAAATTACAGAGCAACGGAACCGCGTATCGTTCAGACAGGCGACAAGGGCTTTAGCCCGCCAGTCGCCCAATCTGAATAGCCTGGGCTTTAGCCCAGGGATGGAGATCGGCGATGTCAAGATCGCTCTCACCCGTTCTCATCTTCCTTTACAGGAATAAATTCCTGGCCATGCAAGATCGCCCGACTGGCGGGCTAAGGCCCTTGTCGGATTACAAACTTTCCTACGCTCACTAAAATTTCCCTTAACCTCATCCTCAACCTCATCCTCAACTCCCTTCCCAGGAATAAATTCCTGGCTATTCAAGATCGCCCGACTGGCGGGCTAAGGCCCTTGTCAGGATTACAAAACTCACCGCCCTGACCAGAACCATCCTCAACCTCAACCTCAACTCCCTTTCCAGGAATAAATTCCTGGCTATTCAAGATCGCCCGACTGGCGGGCTAAAGCCCTTGTCGGGATTACAAAACTCACCGCCCTGACCCCGACCCTCCTCAACCTCAACCTCAACTCCCTCTCCAGGAATAAATTTCTGGCTGTTGAAGATCGCGCGACTGGCGGGCTAAAGCCCTTGTCG
>JAEZAM010000029.1 GCA_023430465.1 Bacteroidota bacterium
GCCCCTAGTCAGCCAGTTCCCAGCTCCCAGCATCCAGCCCCCAGCCATCCAGCCCCGAATCCCGTCTTTTCCACACAACTCAAAAGCCTGTTTTTTGTTAGATACACAGCGTAACTTTGCCCCGCCAATTTGAGCTTACCTTCATCAGTATGCCGGCAAGCCGCCTGTATTTCAATTAAATGAATCATCAATGAATCTTTTCGAACAGCAGTCTAAGGAGTTCCAGCCGCGACACATCGGCCCGGACAGTGATCAAACGAAGACCATGTTAGCCGCCATTGGCGAGCCCTCCCTGGAAAGCCTGGTTAACAAGACCGTGCCACCTGCTATCCGTATGCAGGCACCCCTGGCTATACCGGCTGCCATGAGCGAGCACGAATACCTGGGGCACATTAAAGAAGTCTCCCTGAGAAACACCCTTTTTACCAACTATATCGGTCAGGGCTATTACGACACGATCACGCCCTCCGTTATCCTGCGGAATATTTTTGAAAACCCGGGATGGTATACCCAGTACACACCTTACCAGGCGGAGATATCCCAGGGTCGGCTGGAAAGCCTGCTGAATTTTCAGACCATGGTGTCGGATCTTACCGGCCTGCCCCTGGCAAATGCTTCCCTCCTTGATGAAGCTACAGCCGCTGCCGAGGCGATGACAATGTTCTTCAATGCCGGTAACCGCCAGGATCATACGGAAAAAAATAAATTCTTCCTGGATACCGCCATTTTCCCGCAAACAAAAGACGTCATTTATACCCGCGCAATTCCAGCAGGCATCGAAGTGGTGGAAGGCGATTATGCCACTGCTGCTATCGACGCGGATTTCTTTGGTGCCATCGTTCAATACCCCGATGATAAGGGCCGTATCCGCGACTACCGCAGTTTTATCCAGGCTGTTCATGAAGCCGGTGGCTACGTCGCCATGGCTACTGACCTGCTCGCTCTTACCCTGTTGACCCCTCCAGGTGAACTGGGTGCTGATGTTGCCATCGGGTCCGCTCAGCGATTTGGCGTGCCACTGGGTTATGGTGGCCCGCACGCAGCTTTCTTTTCTGCTAAGGATGAATTCAAACGCAGCATCCCCGGACGCATCATCGGCGTAAGCGTCGATGCCCAGGGCAACCGCGCGCTGCGCATGGCGCTCCAGACACGTGAACAGCATATCAAGCGCGAAAAAGCAACGTCTAATATCTGTACGGCCCAGGCATTGCTGGCCAACATGGCCGCGATGTATGCGGTTTTCCATGGCCCGCAGGGATTACGCAACATTGCTACCCGTATTGCGATTCTGGCCCAGGCAGTAGCCACCCAGATCCGCGAGCGCGGATTTGAGCTCGTGAGCAACTCCTTCTTTGATACCATCGTAGTTAAAACAGACAAGATCAGCAGCATCCGCGAAAAAGCGATTCGCCAGCAGATTAACCTGCGTTACATCGATGATCAGCACATTGGTATATCACTCGATGAAACAACCACACCGGGTCATCTATTCGATCTGATCAATTGCTTCGAAAACGATACCGATCCTGTCGGTTTTGATATCAACCAGGATGATGACCTGCATCATATACCTTCAAAGTTCGTCCGTAAGTCCCGCTACCTCGTTCATCCGGTGTTCAACACCCATCACAGCGAAAGCCAGATGATGCGGTATATTAAGTCGCTCGAGAATAAAGATCTTTCCCTCAATACATCGATGATCTCATTGGGGAGCTGCACCATGAAACTCAATGCAGCCAGTGAGATGATGCCGCTTAGCTGGGCACACTGGAGCCGGATGCATCCATTTGCACCAACGAAACAGGCGGGCGGCTACCATTATATCGTAGAAGAGCTAAGTAAATACCTTTGTGAAATAACAGCCTTCGATGCCTGCAGTCTACAACCTAACAGTGGAGCCCAGGGTGAATATGCAGGCTTGCTGACGATCAAGGCTTATCATGAAAGCCGCGGTGATCATCACCGCAACGTGATGCTGATCCCGATTTCTGCGCATGGCACCAACCCTGCTTCTGCCGTCATGTGCGGAATGAAAGTGGTGGTGGTAAAAGCAAGGGAGAATGGTTACATCGATGTGGAAGACCTGAAAGCAAAAGCAGCGCAACATGCTGCCAACCTCTCAGGTATCATGATCACCTATCCCAGCACGTACGGCGTGTATGAAGAAACAGTGAAAGAGATCACTGATATCATACATAGCCATGGCGGACAGGTGTACATGGATGGCGCCAACATGAATGCACAGGTAGGCCTGACAGCACCCGGGCTCATCGGCGCAGACGTTTGTCACCTCAACCTGCACAAAACCTTTGCTATTCCACATGGTGGTGGCGGCCCCGGCATGGGTCCGATCTGTGTACGCCAGCATCTCGCACCATTCCTGCCAGGGCATGTTGAACTGAACAATTCAGCTGATGCACGGCGCAATGCCGTATCTGCTGCACCTTATGGCTCGGCATCAATACTTCTTATCAGCTATGGTTATATCCGGATGCTTGGTGCAGAAGGCGTGAAGGCCGCTACGGAATACGCGATCCTGAATGCTAATTATATGCGCGCAAAATTGCAGGGCGCTTACGATGTATTGTACCTCGGTACAAACGGCACCTGTGCCCACGAGTTTATTGTCGACCTGAGACCATTCAAAAAATCGGCAGATATCGAAGCAGAAGATGTAGCAAAGCGACTGATGGATTTTGGTTTCCACGCTCCTACAATGAGTTTCCCCGTTCCGGGAACGATCATGATCGAGCCAACGGAAAGTGAGGACAAGGCAGAACTGGATCGTTTTTGCAGTGCATTGCTGTCGATTCGTGAAGAAATAAAAGCGATAGAAGAAGGCAGTGCCGATAAAAAAGATAACCCCCTGAAGAATGCGCCGCATACGCAGTTTGTGGTGTGTGCTTCCGAGTGGAACCATGGCTACAGCCGCGAGCAGGCTGCGTTCCCGTTGTTCTATGTTACGCAGAACAAATTCTGGCCATCGGTAGCCCGCGTAAATAATACGCATGGTGACCGCAACCTGATCTGTACCTGTGAGCCTGTAGAAAGTTATATGGAAGCAGAAGCCTGATACTGTAAAGAAGATTTCCAAACCCCGGCCAACACCGGGGTTTTTTTATTTCCATGCTGGCACAGATTTTACAGCATCTGTGGTCTGAATGAGCGATATGAAAAAATTACCCGCATTTGCCCTGTTTGCATCCGGCCTCCTGGCCGGCATTATTATTATAATGGTAATCGGTTTTCGTGATCCCGGAAAAACTGATCCCGCACCAGCGGTTCAGGCAGATGCGGGCGGAAGATGGTCAGCGCCGCCCCTTCCGGCACAGATCGATTTCGCAGGCGAAAAAGTTCCGATGGAGAAATGGGATATCCGTGAGCAACTTGATCGTGAAGTGCTCTACAACTATTACTGGCAAAACAATATTCTCTACCTGATGAAACTTGCTGGCAGGTATTTTCCCATGATCGAGGCAAAGCTGAAAGCAGCCGGCGTGCCTGACGATTTTAAATACCTCTGCATTGCAGAGAGCAATATGACCAATGCTACTTCGCGCGTAGGGGCTGTAGGCTTCTGGCAATTTATGAAAGGCACAGCGCCAGGTTATGATATCGAAGTGTCGGAGACGGTGGACGAACGCTATCATGCAGAAAAATCAACAGAGGCTGCAGCCGCCTACCTGAAACAGGCTTATGCAAAATTTGGTTCATGGACAGCCGCTGCTGCTTCCTATAACTGCGGAATGGGCGGCTATTCCAGCCATTCCAGCTTCCAGGGCACGACCGACTACTATGCTTTGCAATTGCCGGAAGAGACACAACGATATATCTTCAGAATCCTGGCGTTCAAATATATTCTTTCGAATGCCGGCCAGCTTGGTTTTGCGCTTCACACCGATTCCGCATATAAGCCGGTTGCGACGCGGACGGTTAAGGTAAACCAGTCGATCACTAATCTTTCTGCATGGGCACGGGAAAATGGCAGCAGTTACAAGGAGTTAAAATGGCATAACCCCTGGTTAAGGGCCCGGACACTCACTGCGAGGAAGGGAAAGACCTATGAGATTGTACTTCCTGCAGATTGAGCGGATGACTGAGCTCAACAAAAGTGCTGATCGCCTGTTAATCTACCATCATGAGCAAATTACTATCCCCTCTTACCATAAGAAATTCCACGTTTCGAAATCGCATCGTTATTTCCCCTATGTGCCAGTACTCCTGTGAAGATGGCTTTGCCACCGACTGGCATCTTGTACACCTCGGCAGCCGCGCAGTCGGCGGTGCAGGACTCGTGATGCAGGAAGCAACTGCTGTGACCCCGGATGGCCGGATCAGTTATGGTGACCTGGGTATCTGGAAAAATGAGCACATGGACATGCTGTCCCGCATCGTACGGTTCATCCACTCGCAGGGCAGCAAAGCAGGGATACAACTTGCACATGCAGGTCGAAAAGCAAGTGCCGAGGTGCCCTGGCTGGGAGGCAGACAGATAAAAGAGGGCGATAAGAGCTGGCAGACCATTGCACCCTCCGCCATCCCATTTTATGAAGAGGACAAAGCGCCTGTTGCCATGAGTACCGATGAAATAGCCGGTATGATAGCGTCATTTGTTGCAGCAGCCGAACGTGCACAGCAGTGCGGTTATGATGTAGTGGAGATACATGGTGCGCATGGTTATCTTATCCATCAGTTTCTTTCGCCGCTTAGCAATCAAAGGACAGATGCGTATGGCGGTAGCTTTGAGAACCGCGTTCGGTTCCTGCTCGAGATCACAAGAGGAATAAGAAAAATATGGCCTGCTGAAAACCCGTTGTTTGTGCGGCTATCCGTTACTGAATACGCAGAAGGCGGCTGGTCAGCGGATGACTCTGTGGCGCTTGCAAAAATACTACAGCAGGAAGGTGTGGACCTGGTGGATTGCTCATCCGGCGGGAATTTGCCCCATGTGCGCATACCCCTTGGACCGGGATACCAGGTACCATTGGCAGAAAAAATAAAGCGTGAAACAGGTATGGCCACGGGGGCAGTGGGCCTTATCACGACCGCGCAGCAGGCGGAGGATATTCTGCAGGAAGATAAAGCTGACCTTATTCTCATAGCGCGGGAATCACTGCGCGACCCTTATTTTCCCTTACATGCGGCACACGAATTGAACGAGGATATAAAATGGCCTGCGCAATATGAGCGTGCAAAGCCGAAAAAATAATTTTATGCATAAAAGAAAGATCGGCAAAACCACATTGGAGACATCTACGATCATGATCGGGGGCAATGTATTTGGCTGGACGATAGATGAGCAACGATCGTTTGACGTACTGGATGCGTTCATGGAGGCGGGGATCACTGCCATCGATACCGCGGATGCTTATTCCAGGTGGCATCCGGGAAACAAAGGCGGTGAATCAGAAACGATCATAGGTAAATGGCTCAAGAAAACAGGCAGGCGCAAAGACCTCCTCATTGCTACTAAGGTCGGTGCCGACCTGGGTAATGGCACCAACCTGAAAGCGGAACATATCGTGGCTTCTGCAGAGAAGTCATTGCGAAGGTTACAGACAGACCACATCGACCTTTATCAATCGCATTACGATGATCCCTATACGCAACCTGAAGAAACGATGAAGGCTTATGACAACCTCGTCAAAGCAGGAAAGGTGCGATATGTGGGTGCCTCCAACTTGTCCCGTGAACGTATCGCGGCATCATTGACAGTAAGTGATGAGGCGGGCCTGGTCAGGTACCAGTCGTTGCAACCGTTGTATAATCTGTACGACAGGGAGACGTTCGAGAACGAATACCGGCAGTTTTGCATCGACGAAGGAATTTCGGTATTGCCTTATTTTGGACTTGCCAGTGGATTTTTGACGGGAAAATACCGCACGGAAGCCGACCTTTCTCAAAGTGTAAGGGGCAATGCAGTGAAAAAATACATGGACGCACGCGGGCAACGAATACTTGCCGCACTGGATGAGGTGAGCCGGGCTGCAAATGCTTCGCCAGCTTCCATTGCACTTGCCTGGCTGATCGCACAACCCACCGTGGCCGCCGCGATCTCCAGCGCCACTTCTCCTGCACAGGTAATTGCCCTTGCTAAAGCAATGGAACTTAAATTGGACAGTACACAACTCGCTCTGCTGGACAAGGCATCGGTACCCGACAGCGAGAAGGTCCCGGGCGCCTCATAAGAACACTGATGAAACTGGTGCATCATTAATACTGTTGCCCTATTTTGCGGAGAAATTACGCCCTGATGAATTTGTTGCATCATCCTGCCCAGTTAAAACAAGTTATAGCGTCCAGTTCTTTTAGTGTGTATCCCGGAAAGTATGTCTATGCGCGGGTAACATCGGTCGTTCCGGGTCCGGAGCATCTGATGATCATCAACGATGGGGAAGAGATAACGGTGGTGACCCTGGAGGAACACCTGCCCGAAATCGGTTCCTATGAAGTGAATAAGGACCGCTGGCGCCTTATCAATATTCGCTGTGGCAACCCATTTTATTGCATAGGCTTCATCGCCACGATTGCCACAGCCCTGGCAAAGGAAGGGATAGATCTTGTGCTTACCTCCAGTTTCACCAAAGACCTCGTTCTCGTAATGGAAAAAGACCTTGCCCGCAGCGTGGCGTTGCTGGAACGGGAGGGGTTTGGAAGAGAGTGATGCGGGGTGCTGGGTGCTGGGT
>JAEZAM010000041.1 GCA_023430465.1 Bacteroidota bacterium
CTGGGTGCTGGGTACTGGATGCTGGATGACTGGATGGCTGGATGCTGGATGGGCTGGATAGCTGGCCGGGTTGGTTTTATTTTCATTTGAAAAAACGGTTAGTGTAATTTTACAGGAGTAATTGTGCGATATGGGTTATTACGAACAACAATACAGAAATAAGCTTTCCCTGGCCTCTGCGAATCATGCTTTGATAACGCTGGTAGCCATTAATCTTATTTTATTTGTGGTCCTGGCATTCATGCAGGCGATCTTTTACCTGCGCTTCCAGGGGGGAGGTGAAGCCGTTGCGCGCTTCAATGATACCATCCTGGAGTGGTTTGCATTGCCGGCGGATACGTCAAAATTGTTATCCAAACCCTGGACGGTGTTCACGCATATGTTTGTCCATATCGGCGTTTGGCATGTACTCGGTAATATGCTCTGGCTCTGGTTTTTCGGATATATCCTGCAGGATCTTACCGGCAACCGCAAGTTGGTCCCGATATATATCTACGGCGGCCTGTTTGGCGCACTGGCCTTCCTTATAAGTTTTAACCTGTTCCCCGGACTGAAAGACAGTCTGCCGGTGGCGACGGCGATCGGTGCTTCTGCTGCGGTCATGGCCATCGCTGCTGCGGTCACTACGATTGCTCCCGGGTACAGGGTGTTGCCCCTCCTCAACGGAGGAATTCCGATCTGGATCATCACAGCGATCTACCTGCTGATCGACCTCGCCACAATCTCAAAAAGCAATCCCGGTGGTCATATAGCCCACCTGGCCGGGGCACTCGCGGGGTTTCTCTTTATTTATTTTCATAAGTCCGGTATTGATCTCGGCAGATGGATGAATTCGTTTTACGACTGGTTCACCAATTTATTCAACCCAGCAAAGCCGAAAAAGGGCAAGGAGATCCGGCAGCAATTGTTTTACAAACCTGGCCCGAAGCCGTTCACAAAAACGCCTAATATCACGGCGCAACGGATCGACGAGATCCTGGACAAGATCAATACAGATGGTTACAACTCACTAACCAACGAGGAAAAGGAGTTGTTAAAAAGAGCGAGTAAAGAGGATATTTAGCCCTCTCCTGCACAACAAATCCCGGTAGCTGTTATTGCGTGTTTTTATTAATTTGCAGCAATGACCAGCCGGATCAGATTATTTACCAAGCGGTTCTTCATCTTCCTCAATGTGGTGGTGGTTATTTTTTTCCTGCTGTCCTGCCTCTCACCCTATCTTGATCCGCAACAGTGGTGGTTCATTTCGTTTCTTGGACTGGGTTTTCCCTTTCTGCTGGCAGCCGTTCTCATTTTCATGATCTGGTGGCTGTTTGTAAAGCGGCGACTGGCCCTCATTTCCTTTATCGCACTGGTATTGGGCTGGCAAAGCATCAATGTGTTTATTGCATTTCATTTTTCTGATACATTTACACAGACCAAGAACCCGGCACACCTGCGCGTCGCTACCTGGAATGTGGCGAGGTTTATAGAGATGAAGCGAAACAGCAATGCAGGAAGCCGCACAAGACTACGGATGATGGAGCAGATACAGGCCGTAAATGCCGACATACTTTGTCTCCAGGAATTCTTTCACTCCGGTGCACCTGACTGGTATCCGAACCTCACGTACATCAGCCGGAATTTCAAGTATCCTTATTTCTATTTCTCCCATGACAATGATGGGGATAACCATTTCACGGGGAGTGTAATATTTTCAAAGTTTCCCATCATCGACAGTGGGCTGATCCGGTATCCGCGACCAACGCTGGCGGAGTCATTGATGCATGCAGATATAAAATACAGGGACGATACCATCCGGGTCTACACCACGCATTTACAATCGCTGCAATTCAAACCCAGCGACTATGAAAAAATCGATCATATCAAAGGCGGTGAAGACGGGATCGTTGACAACTCCAAAACGATTTTTTCCAAACTACGCACCGGGGTCTACTATCGGAAAATCCAGACAGACATCATCCAGCAGGTGCTTGGAGACAGCCCTTATCCCAAACTGTTTTGCGCCGACCTGAACGATGTGCCGAATTCTTATACCTATTTCAGTGTGCGTGATGACATGCAGGACGCATTCCTGAAAAAGGGAACGGGCATCGGACGGACATTCTCCGCGCTCTCTCCCACGTTGCGCATCGATTATATATTCGCTGATGACCGGTTCCGGATCCATAGCTTCAAGCGCATCGTTAAAGGGTACTCGGACCATTACATGCTGGTGTCGGACATCGAATTCCTGAAGTAAATTGTTCCCACTCGCGGGCAGAAGTGTTATTTTTGCCGCCATTTCCAGGGCCAAAGCATTATCCATGTCGGAATTAAAAGTTTACAATTCATATAGCAGGCAAAAAGAAGTTTTTACGCCCATCACTCCGGGTCATGTGGGAATGTATGTATGCGGACCTACCGTAAGTGGCGAAAGCCATCTGGGTCATGCGCGGCCCTACATAACCTTTGACGTGATCTACCGGTATCTCGTGCACCTGGGGTACAAGGTGCGCTATGTGCGTAATATCACGGACGCGGGGCATTTTGAGGAAGAGGGCAAAGAGGCGGAAGACAAGATCTCCAAAAAAGCTATTCTTGAAAAACTTGAACCCATGGAACTGGTGCATAAATACACCAACCTATTCCATTGGGCAATGGATCAGTTTAATACCATCCGCCCTACGATAGAGCCAACCGCTACCGGTCACATCGTGGAGCAAATTTCGATGATAAAAAAGATAATAAGTGAAGGCTATGCTTATGAAGTGAATGGATCCGTTTATTTCGATCTGAAGAAATATGCCGCTTCCCACGATTACGGAAAACTAAGTGGCCGTGTGATGGATGACCTGCTGGAAACAACCAGGGACCTGGACGGACAGGATGAAAAACGCGACAAGGCTGATTTTGCGCTTTGGAAAAGTGCGGCTCCCGAACATATCATGCGTTGGGAAAGCCCCTGGGGCGTAGGTTTCCCGGGCTGGCACATCGAGTGCTCGGCAATGGCAACAAAATATCTTGGTGAAACATTCGACATACACGGCGGCGGAATGGATCTGCAGTTTCCCCACCATGAAAGCGAGATCGCGCAAAGCACGATCTGCAATCATGCCGCGCCG
The DNA here is from genome assembly GCA_023430465.1 of Bacteroidota bacterium. Classification (GTDB taxonomy): domain Bacteria; phylum Bacteroidota; class Bacteroidia; order Chitinophagales; family Chitinophagaceae; genus JAEZAM01. Next base: position 3,105 of record JAEZAM010000041.1, read on the forward strand.
GTTCGATACTGGTTGCACAACAATATGATCACCATCGATGGTAAAAAGATGGGCAAAAGCTACGGCAACCAGGTAACCCTGACCGAGATGTTCAGTGGGGAGAGCAAGGTGCTCGAGAAAGCCTATCACCCGATGACCATCCGTTTTTTTATCCTTCAAACTCACTATCGCAGCACGCTAGACTTCAGCAATGAAGCACTGCAGGCATCAGAGAAAGGATTGAAAAGGCTTTGGGAAGGCTATGATAAGCTAAAAGCGCTGGCGTATGAAGCTAACCCTGCCGCGTTCAACCAGGAACTGGACGGACATGTCCGCAGACTGGTGGATGAGTTTGATGATTTCATGAATGATGATTTCAGTACTGCTAAAGTGCTGGCCAATATGTTCGAGCTGGTGCATACCATCAACTCGGTAAAAGACCAAACCATCGCATCCGCAGCATTATCCGAAGAAACCTTCAAGAGATTGAAAGGGCAATTTACGGAGTACATGGACAACATCCTTGGATTAAAGCAGGTGACAGAAGCCGATAATGCGAAACTGCAGGGGTTGATGGCGCTGATCATCGAGATCAGGAAAGAGGCCCGGGCAAGAAAAGACTTTGCCACCTCCGATAAGATCAGGAATCAACTGGCAGAGCTCGGCATATCATTGAAAGATGAGAAAGGCGGTGAAATGAGCTTCGTGGTCAACTGATCAGCTTTATGATATCTTAGGCAGCTTGTAACCGTTATGGTACTGCTTTCCGAGGTATTTCCCATTGACTGCCTCGTCGGTGAATTTGCCGACCTTATTGTTCCAGGTTAATTTTTTACCACTGCGATACGCGATGTTGCCCATCTGGGCTACATTGGCAACATGAGCAGCCGCCTGGATGTCACAATGAAGCATACCCGGGTTGTTGGTGCGAATGGCTTCTATAAAATTTATCCAGTGTTTTTCCAGCCCATTGTCCGAAGCTTTTGCAAGGGGTTTGCTGACTTTTGAGCTGCTTTGCTTTTCTTCGATGACTTCCCAGCCCTGGCGATCCAGTATCAGCGTGCCGTTGTTGCCGATGAATGCAATCCCGTGCAGGCGGCCATACGAACCATTATCGATGCCCATGGCGGAATCCCAAACCATGTTGAATCCATCAAACTCATACAGAGTGGTCAGGGTATCCGGTGTTTCTTCATAAAGCTCAGGGTATGCAAACCGTCCTCCCAGCGCCGCTATGGTTTTTGGGGTGGATGCCTTCATTCCCATCAGCGCATAATCAAGCAGGTGTACACCCCAGTCTGTCATCAGCCCGCCGGCATAATCCCAGAACCAGCGAAAGTGAAAATGAAAACGACTGGCATTGAATGGACGGATGGGTGCAGGGCCAAGCCAGGTTTTATAATCGACACCGGGAGGCGGTGCCGAATCTTTTACCACAGGTTGTGGACGCATCCACCCCTGGTAGCACCATACTTTCACTGTGCGGATCATGCCTAACTGGCCGGTGTGGACAAAGTTGACTGCATCTCGGAAATGCTGCTGGCTGCGTTGCCATTGGCCGGCCTGGACAAGTTTACCATACCGCTTTTGGGCGGCAACCATCGTATTGCATTCAATGATCGAATTACCTGCAGGTTTTTCCACGTATACATGCTTGCCAGCCTCCAGCGAGTGAATTGTTTGAAGTGCATGCCAATGATCGGGCGTGCCGACAATGATGATATCGATGTCCTTATCATCCAGGAAGGTGCGATAGTCGCCGGTTGTTTTGATCCGCGTCGGATCAATATTCAACCCTTTCAGTTCGGCAAGGCGGCTGTCCAGTACCGATTTATCGATATCACAAAGACCGACAAGGCTTACGCCGGGCACCTTTATCGCGTTCAGCACATTGGCCCATCCCATACCTTTTATGCCTACGGCGGCAACGTTGAGTTTGTCCGCTGGTGAAAACCTCGAGTTGAATAGGGCGAAGGTTTCATTGGACAACCCGTGGAGAAGTTGGGTGCCCGCAAGAATGGTGGCAGAATTGCGGAGAAAATGACGGCGAGAGGACATGGGGTTTTTTTAATGGCGAATAGGCTGTTTAAAGTTAATATTTCCACACATTCAGGATGTCTAAACTTTTAGACGGGTCCTTTCCTTTGCCACTCACTCCGGTTTTGCTGACATTCACTACAGGATAATAACGGATCACTCTTGCGGGGGAGACGTTGGTGCTACGATTGATGTTGTAACAGTAAATAAAACACATCGTATGCAATTCAGAAAATTCATCCCATCTGCACGTATCATTCTCCCAGGACTTTTGTCCCTGTTCCTTGTCTCCTGTGATAAGGATGATGATGATACTACCCCTACAGACACCACTATTACAGGCCTGGTAGTTGCGGACAATAATTTCAGCCTTCTTGAGCAGGCAGTTGTGAAAGCAGACCTGGCAGCCACGCTCCGCGGTGCTGGTCCGTTTACCGTATTCGCGCCTGATAATGCAGCCTTCACGGCAAGCGGTCTGGACGGCACTGATATCAATGCCCTTTCCCAGGCAGATGCCAGCAAGATCCTCCTTTACCATGCCATTCCATCCGAGATCATGTCTGCTAATGTACCAAACGGACCAAACGCAAAAGTAGTTACAGCAGGTGGTGATTCTGTGTTTGTAACAAAGAATGCATCAGGCGTATTCGTAAACGGCGTCAAAGTGACCCAGGCGGATATCGATGCGAGCAATGGCGTTATCCATAAAATCGAAAAAGTACTGATGCCTGCTGCAGGTAATACAGTCGAGACAGCAGTGGCAGCCGGACTTGATAGTTTGGTCAAAGCTGTTACCCGCGCCACGACTGCACCAGGTGGTGATCCTTCACTGGCAGCAACGCTCGGTTCTGCACGTCTCACAGTATTCGCTCCAACCAATGCTGCGTTCACTGCGCTCCTCAGTGCACTGAGCCTGAATAATATCAACGACATACCTGTAGCCACGCTGCTTGCCGTACTTCGGTACCACGTAGTCGCCGGACGTGCCTTCTCTTCTGATCTCGCCAACGGTCCTTTGGCGATGCTGGCGGGTGGCAACACTACTGTAAGCCTGACGGGCGGTGCAAAGATCACCGGCTCCGGCAACAGTGGAAATGCGTCCAACATCGTTGCGACCAATATTGTTACAAGGAACGGTGTTGTACACCTGATCGACCGCGTATTGCTTCCATAATAGCTTTCGTTGTCTCCTGGAAAAGCCAATCAGTCCCGCCATCTGGCGGGACTGATTAAAATGGAAAGTATGTTCAACCACCGGTATCGATATCCATTTATACTTGTACTGGCGATTTATACGTTCGTCAATACGGTCCTCTGTGATGTCTACCACTATTTCCAGATCGATATTTCCTGGTATTATGCCCTGCTGACTATCTTCCTGGTCACGTTGCTGACCTGGGAAGGGAACAGGTTGCTGGAAGGATCTGTAAGGAAGAAGTTTCCGCCCACTGTTCATAAGATAAGATTTCTCGTGGTGTTCTTTATACTGGGAAACATAGTGGCTGGAATTTCTGCAGCCGCAGCCGTGTGGTTGGTAGGAAAGGTGATCCTGGGAAATGCGTGGGAAATAAATCTTAATCCATTTAAGCTTAACCTGATTTACGCCGGGCTTGTCAACCTTTTCTTCCACCTTTTGCATGCCATCTACTTTTTCTTCCAGGAATACCAGCGGCACTGGAGGGAAGTAGGGGAGAGTTGAAACGTATCAGTGCACAAGCTCAGGTACAATTAGTAAGAAGCCAGATCAATCCGCATTTCCTGTTTAATAACCTGAATGTATTATCGGGCATGGTGATCCGGGATAACCCCGATGCCAATCATTTTATTGAAGAATTTTCCAAAGTTTATCGATATGTGTTAAACAACCAAGAGAAAGAACTGGTAGCATTGCGATCGGAGCTTGAATTTATCCGCCCCTATATTTTTCTGTTGAGAAAAAGATTTGATGAAGGTCTGATCATTCACATCGATATAGAGGAAAAATTTACCCATTTCCTTGTCATTCCTATCGCATTACAGATGTTGATCGAGAACGCGATCAAACATAATATTGTGTCATCTTCAAAGCCACTCACGGTCGATATATCAGTAAGTGTTGAACAAAACAGCCTGGTTGTATCCAATAATCTTCAACCAAGATTGCCTGGAGAGACGTCAATGAAGATCGGTTTAAAAAATATTCAGCAAAGGTATGAACTCATCAGTGGGAGACCTGTTATCGTGAAAAAGACTGACGCGGTTTTTGAAGTAACACTCCCGCTGTTGAGTTTAAACTGATCATATGAAAGTTGTTATTGTAGAAGATGAAAAACTCGCTGCCGACAGGTTGTGCATGTTGCTGCATGAGTATGACCATTCCATCGAGGTTGTAGCCTGCCTGGAGAGTGTGGAGGAGACGGTGAATTACCTGAAAACCAGGCCACACCCTGATTTGCTGCTCATGGACATACACCTTTCAGACGGGCATTGCTTCGGTATTTTCAAGGAAGTGGCTTACACCCGACCCGTAATTTTTACCACAGCTTATGATCAGTATGCATTGGAAGCTTTCAGTATTTGCAGCGTGGGGTATGTACTGAAACCTGTTACACTGGAAGCACTTGGTTCGGCGATCAATAAATTCAAGGCACTTGCTTCCGGATTTTTGTTTATGGATTATGGAAAAATGATCCAGCCTCGTTCAACACAACTCTACAAGAAAAGATTTTTGGGGAAGGTTGGTCAGCGGTTGTATTTCATTGATACGGCCGACATATCGTTTTTTCAGGCTGATAACCGCATTGTACATATGGCGGATAAACAAGGAAACAGTTATGTGGTGGATCATACAATGGAGCGCCTGGAACAGTTGCTGGACCCGGAAGAATTTTTTCGGCTGAACCGTAAGTTCATCGTACGTGTGAATGCGATAGAACAGGTAAAACCGTATTTTAATAACCGACTGAAGATCTCATTGAAGGGTTGCAGTCTGCCGGAAGCGGATATGGTCATCAGCCGTGATCGGGTGGCCGAATTCCGGGCATGGGCGGAAGCGTAAAAGAAAATTCAAAACTCAAAACGTTGAACGCAAAACGCGAAAGTCAAAAGAGCGTAAAATTCGCCGTATCAAGGTTTATACGCTCTGACCATTTCTCTCTTGCCGTAAGGGCCGGGAATCTTGGTTACCCTAAATCCCGCCCCTTCCATCGCTCGCCGAATGATTGTCTTGCTGCAATACGTCACCAGAAAACCTCCTGGTTTCAGTGCCTCGTGTAATTTGCTAAACACCTCCACCGACCACATCTCCGGCTGCGCGGAGGGTGCGAACGCATCGAAATAAATAATATCATAAGCTTCGCCGGGTAACAGAGCATCCTGGAGTGTTTGGGCTTTTTTTTCCAGGGAAAAATTGTCTTTCAAGTAAACAGTTGTTTCAAAAGGCGAAAGATGAATTTGCCCGAAGGTCTGCTGTAGTTCCGGGCGATTCAGTACGCTGCAAAAATTCAATGATGAGAAAAGGTCAGACGCGAGCGGATGAGGCTCCAGGGCCGTATAATGTATCGCCCCTTTTTGATCCTCATTGATCATGATGCTTAGCAGTACATTCAAGCCGGTGCCCATCCCTATCTCAAGTATTTTAGCTGGCGAGCCATTGGTTTGAAAATGATGAAGCAGCCCGGCATTGATGAACACGTGCATCGATTCCTGCAGTGAGCCATGAACGGAGTGATACGCGGCATTCATTGCCGGCACCGAAATGGAGTGAGATCCGTCCCTGGTCAGGATAAGTTCGCGTTGCACGACGCAAATTTCGGTTAAGTTTGCATTCCTTCATCACTCAGCCCTGGCCATGGAATACATCAAGCATTTATCACGCGACGCGAGATTGAGAAAGCTGCTTGCGACCGCCGAGCCTTACCAGCTTAAGCGGCGCAGGAACATTTGCACTTACCTGTGCGCATCTATCATGAGTCAGCAGCTATCCGTCAGGGTGGCCGACGTTATTTATGGCCGCTTCATTGATCTTTTTGGAGGACGGCAGCCACAGCCTCAGCAGATACTCGATACACCCGATGCGACGCTACGCGCTATCGGGCTGAGCAATGCAAAAGCCAGCTATGTGAAAAATGTTGCGCAGTTCGAGATAGAGAAAGGTATGGGAGCCAGGAAGCTCAACAAGATGTCGAACGAGGAGGTGATCGGGTACCTCACACCTATCAAAGGGGTTGGGAGATGGACCGTGGAAATGCTGCTGATGTTTGCCCTTGGCCGCGAAGATGTGTTTGCACCCGATGATCTCGGCATCCAGCAGGCGATGATCCACCTGTATAAACTGGACGGATCTGACAAGAAGAAGTTGAGGGAGGACATGCTGCGGATCTCCGCGCGCTGGTCGCCTTACCGCACGTATGCCTGCATCCATCTGTGGCGGCATAAGGATAATCCGCCTCCGCTGAAAAATAGCTAAGCCTGCCTGGTAATGGTCCGGATGAATGCTTTCTCCAGCCATTTTGATGAAATAGTTGCCCCGATGCCTGGCGCATCCGGCACTTCGATCACGCCGTTCTGCAGGTATTTCATACCGCCGTCAACGGGATCTTCGGAGAACATCAGCGATGTGTCAAAATCATAGTGTGTGATCATGGGGCTGCACAGGGAAAAATGCGCAAACGCAGTCATAGCCAACCGGGACTCCATAAATGCACCGACCTGCAAATGCATATCGGCCTGCTCTGCCAGCTTTACCATTTTCAGTGCTTTGTAGATTCCGCCACTTTTACCAAGCTTGATATTAAGATAGTCACAGGCGCCGATAGATATCAGCCTTTCGGCATCGTGATCATCCCCGCAGCTCTCATCACTCATGATAGGGATAGGGCTTTCTTTTCGTACTGCAGGCAGTTGCATAAACGCCCAGCGTGGTATCGGCTCTTCACAATGCTGGATGTCGAAAACAGAAAGAGCCTTCAATGTTTCGATGGCTTCGGGAATGCTCCAGCCCTGGTTCGCGTCGATGCGGATCGGTATGTCGGTTCCGAC
>JAEZAM010000064.1 GCA_023430465.1 Bacteroidota bacterium
CAGCATCCAGCGATCCAGCATCCAGCGATCCAGCATCCAGTTCCCGGCAATCTCAAAAATTCTCCCCACTATTACCCTCACCCGCCTTAATTTTGCCTGCACTTATTAACAATGATCGACAGGAATAATTATATGTATCGGGCCTGGTGGAAGATACTGACCGTGGTGCTTTTGCTGTTCACCGTTATCGCCGGCCTGCTCGTCAAGATACCCGATCTGCCTGCCCTTGAAGAGACCAGCCGCAACCTGTTCTACCATGTCGGTATGTGGATGGCGATGATGACGCTGTTCACTATTTCGGTTGTAAACTCCATTAAGTATCTCCGGACTTTCAAGGAAAAATATGATATCTATGCGCGGCAGTTTGCCACGACCGGGATATTCTTTGGCTTGTTAGGTTATGCCACCGGCGCTTTGTGGATGAGTTACACCTGGGCAGATCCCAATAACCCTTTATTTGATTCTTTCAGTGCGCTTGCCCGCGAACCCAAACTGATCGGGGCTGCTATAGCGCTGCTCATCTATTTTGCTTACCTCGTTCTAAGGGATTCTATTTCGGATATCGATAAACGTGCACGCATCAGCGCCGTATATAACATATTCGCCTATGCCATGTTATTCCCATCCATCTGGATAGTACCCCGGCTGCTGCCCAGCCTGCACCCCGGACAGGCCGGCAATCCCGCCATGAATTTCAAGGATGTGAGTCCGGAGATGAGGATCGTGGAATATCCCGCATTCCTCGGCTGGACACTACTGGCCATCTGGATTACAACTATCACCATTCGTCTCGCCATACTAAAAGAAAAAAAGCTGCAACATGACCAGGCTTAGATCACTTGTATTAACCCTTATCCTGTCCTTTATTACCATTATCGCGCGGGCACAGGGTACCACGACATTCGGCGAAACAATGCGCAGCAACGGGCGCATCTACGTTGTGATCGGCGTACTGGTCATCATCTTCCTGGGCATCATCGTATACCTCATACGACTGGAAAAAAAGATGTCGAAGATGGAAAACCAGTTTGACCACCCCACACCTAACAAATAATTTTACCCAACGATTATACGCTTGCTTTTGAAAAATTAAAAATTGAATCATGTCTGAAAAACATTACAGTTTCTTTGGTGCTGTAGAAAGAAGCTTCGACAAGGCGGCCGGGTTTACCAAGTGGGACCCGGGTATCCTGGAGCAGATCAAGGCCTGCAACGCGATCTATAGTATGCGCTTCCCTGTAAAACGCGACAGCGGTGAGATCGAAGTGATCGAAGCATACCGCGTCCAGCACTCTCATCATAAGACACCCTGCAAAGGCGGTATCCGTTTCGCAGCAGAGGTTAACCAGGATGAAGTAATGGCGCTGGCCGCACTCATGACCTACAAATGTGCTATCGTCAACGTGCCATTCGGCGGCGGTAAGGGAGGCATCAAGATCAACCCGCGTGAATACTCCGCTTTCGAACTCGAAAAGATCACCCGCCGTTATACGTCTGAACTGATCAAGAAAAAATTCATCGGGCCTGGTACAGACGTACCTGCCCCTGATTACGGAACCGGTGAACGCGAAATGGCCTGGATCCTCGATACCTACACAGCCATGCATCCGGGTGAGATCGATGCGGCTGGTTGTGTTACAGGTAAACCTGTATCACAGGGCGGTGTACGCGGAAGAAGAGAGGCCACCGGCCTTGGCGTATTCTTCGGACTCCGTGAAGTATGCAACATTCCTTCCGTTATGGCAAGGTTGAACATGACCGTTGGTGTTGAAGGAAAAAGGGTCGTTGTGCAAGGTCTCGGTAACGTAGGCTATCACAGCGCCAAATTTTTCCAGGATGCCGGAGCAAAGATCATCGGGCTGGCGGAATACGAAGGGTCTATCTTCAGCGAGAACGGACTGGATGTTGATGAGATCTTCAACCATCGCAAAAAAACCGGATCGATCCTTAATTTCCCCGGAGCAACCAATCTTGAAAAAAACACTTCTGCCCTTGAGCTCGATTGCGATATCCTGATCCCTGCGGCGCTGGAAAACGTGATCAATGGTGAGAACGCTCCGCGTGTTAAAGCCCGCATCATCGGTGAAGCAGCGAATGGCCCTCTCACTCCGGAAGCGGATGAGATCTTCGCAAAGAAGGGCACGCTCGTCGTTCCTGACATGTACCTGAATGCAGGTGGTGTGACCGTTTCCTATTTCGAATGGTTGAAAAACCTCAGCCACGTTCGCTATGGCCGCATGGAAAAGCGATTCAACGAGAATATGAATGCTCACATCGTAGGTCAGATGGAAACACTGAGCGGTAAGAAGATGACGGAGAAGGAAAAAGAATACATCGTCCACGGTGCAGACGAGGTAGACCTCGTTTACAGCGGCCTGGAAGAAACGATGATCACCGCCACACATGAGATCATGAACGAGTGGAACAATAATCCACAGATCCCGGATATGCGTACCGCAGCATATGTTGTGGCCATCAATAAAGTTGGTACCAGCTACGCTGAACTCGGCATTTTCCCATAAGGCTTTTATAACTGGTTTCATTATCCCGTTCCATCCCGGAACGGGATTTTTTATGGAATCAACTTTTGGGCAAAAAAAATCCCCCTGCTTGTTGCAAGGGGATTCAATTTTATGATCAGCGGATGCTTAGAAATAGCTGAGCTTCAGTTCTACGCGGCGGTTCTTCTGGCGCCCTGCAGCAGTTTTGTTGTCTGTTACGGGTTCTGATTCACCATGACCGGTTGCGACGATGCGGCTTTCATCCACTCCCTGCTTTACCAGGTAAGCTCTTACAGCGTTCGCTCTTCTTTCACTGAGGAGTTGGTTTGATGCATCGCTACCAACATCATCCGTATGTCCGTCTATCGCCAGGCGGAGATCCGGATTTTCTTTCAGGATCTTGGCTACTTCAGAAAGACCTTTGTTTGATTTAGCCAGCAGCACATACTTGCCCGTAGCAAAGTAGATATTGTTGGCGGCATAATCGATCTTTTTGATCACCTCTTCTTTGATCTCAGGGCAACCCTGATTTTCTTTCACACCGGCAAGAGTTGGACATTTATCTTCAGGATCGGGGATACCATCACCGTCGGTGTCCACGAATGGACAACCCTGGTTGCTGGCAGGACCTGCTTCGTTGATACATTTATCTTCTTCATCATTGATGCCGTCTTTATCTGTGTCAGGCACAGGGCAACCCTGGTAGCGGGCAAGGCCGGCTACAGTGGGACATTTATCTTCCTCATCATTGATACCATCTTTATCCGAATCAGGCACAGGGCAACCTTCATATTTCGCGAGGCCCGGTACAGTAGGACATTTGTCAAGACTGTCAATGATGCCATCCTTATCCGTGTCCGCGGGTGGCATAGGTGGCAGTGGCTTCACAACGGGCTCTTGCTTCTTGCCAATACGGCCTGCAATACCCAGTTGATAGAAGAAATGATAGTTCGCAGTTTCAGTGGTGACAGGAATACGGTATTGATTGGTTACAAAGATGGCAGCATCATTGAATACATTCAGGCGAAGACCGAGGCCCGCAGGAATGAATGCGCCAAACCTGTTTTTGCCATACATGTGCGCACCGATACCGCCAATCACATATGGCTGGATGATAAAGTTATTCGGGAGCATATGAAAGTTCATGGACGCATCAGCCTCCAGTAAGAATCGATCGCTGTAAAATACTTTGTTGGGAAGTGGATAGCGCAGATATGAACCGGCAAGCGTTCCGGCAAACTCAACTTTCTTGCTTAGCCCTTTGAAATAAGTGACCGCGATACCTGGCGTCATGTTCTTGGTCTTGGTCCACTGATCTTTACTTAAAACAGATGATAATGAAGTCTTTCTGATCAGGTCAGCAGTTGCAAAATCATTCAGAAAAAAACTAACGCCCAGTGCAGACGGCCTTTTACCCGCGTCCTGCCCTATTACGGACGGAACAAAAGATGATAAGGCCAAAAGAACGGCTAAGATCTTCTTCATAAAGAGATAGTTTGGTTTTTTAAACGCAACAAAAATAACGGGTCTGGTCAATACTGTGAAATAAATTATTTACTTAGTATTCACGGTGTTGGAGCGAAAAATCAGTCACAAAACCCGGCCTGACACCCCCCTTATCGGGCAGCGATCTGCTTGCCGGATTGTGCTCCCGGACGAAAATACCGCTGGATGATAAATTTGTCTTCACCATAGATATCATCGTGGATCACCAGGCGCCCATCCCTTGCTTCGCAGGTGAAATAACGAATATAAACGGGCAGCTTATTCCTTACCGGTATGCTGTGTTTTTCCTTTCTCACCAGCCAGGCTCTCATGGAATCCTCCACCGCGGTTGCCTTCGGGCCAACCTTATCCCGGCTGTCATGCCGGACAATGCTGTAGGCCAGCTTTTCCCATTCCTGCACCCGAACGCAGCCATGACTCAGTGAACGCATTGTTTGACCAAAAAGATAACGCTGGTTGGTATCGTGCAGGTAAACGGCGTATTTATTGGGGAAATTGAACTTAAGGATGCCCAGGGCGTTTGCATCACCACTGCCCTGCACCACCCGGTAGGGGATGCCTTTGGAATATTTGCTCCAGGTGATACTATAAGGATCTACTTCGTCCCCTTTGCTATCCAACAGGCTGAAGCCTTTGCGGGCGAGATAGCCGGGATCTTTTTTCACGGCTGGCAGGATTTCCTTTGCTATGATGCTGGTAGGCACTGTCCATTGTGGATAGGTGATCAGCTCAGAAATCGCGCTATTCAGGAGCGGCGTTCTCGTCTTTGGTTTACCTACAATGATCCTCGATACTTCATTGATACTGTCCCCCTGGTGAAACTGCATGACAAAGGCAGGGATATTGACCCAAACATACCTGTCGGGCATTACCTCAGGCAACAATTTATACCGGTCCATCGTAACCGCGACGCGCAGAAATTTCTCCGCATCGGAAAGATTCAGCATGCGGAGCGTACCCTCCCCTGCCTTACCATCCACCGTAATACCTTTTGACTGCTGGAATTTTTTTACTCCTGCAGCAAGCGTTACCGAATCGACCGCTACTGAATCAGGCACAAGGAATCCGGCGTCGGTGAGTCTTTTCTGCAATGCGGCGCGATGTGCTGCCAGTCCTGCCGATGCAGGGGGTACGATTATGAATGGCTGATCGCTCGCGCTGTCAAGGAATGCCGGAAGCGCATTTTTCAAAGCATGATAACCTGCATGCCGTGGCTCAAGGGCATTGAAAACAAGTGCAGTGGAGTTTCGCTTTTTCACCAGTCCCAGCCGCTCTATATAAAATTCAGTAGTCAGTACGGAATCTTTTCGCAGGCTTACGCTGTCATTTGGCAAACGCCCGAGTTTGATATCCCTGACCAGATGAAAAAATGCATCTGTCAGTGCTATGTCGGCCTTTGCCCAGAGCACTGCATCCCGGCGGTCTTTTTTGGCGGAACTATCAAGGGCAAACCGCTGCGCGATGTTCTCGAGCAGGGTACCGTGATAATCCTCCGGGAAAAGTCCATAATATTTTGCCTTCCGGATAAACCACAACATCGAGTCGGCAGCCTGCAGCCATTTTTCTTCGCTGCTCCAGGCGGCGGTATTGCCATGCCGGGAATAGAACTCTTTTACCAGTTGCTGATTGTCCAGCCGCGATGAGTCAAGTACAACTGCATCTCGATCAGTTGCGAAATCAAGAAGGGCAGTGATATTTTCCTGGATAGCCGCATTGATCTGCTGAGGTGTCTGCACCAGTTCACTCTCCCGTGGTTTCGATCTGCTGTTACCGCATCCTGAACCGATGGCGGCGATGGAGAAGATGGCAATGGAAAACCTGAGAACCTGTATTTTCATATAGAAAGAATGGCTTGAGTCAAAGATAACCGCTGTAAGATGACATATTTAATGCCGCATTGCCAAATTTCCAGGGCACAAATTAACAGGGTGTCAATTTTCCTGGCGATCATGCTAAAAGTCTCCACCGGACGGGGTTTCACGCAGGATACTGCCAGGGCGTACCCAATCGTCACCCGTACCATGATGGAATACAGGCAACAGGTGTTGCAAGTAGCCGGCAAAAAAATGGTGGAAATATCTCCCTACATCCCGGAGCTGGTCTATGATCTCCGATATGCAGGCAAGAAAAATTTTGTAAAAAAAAGGATGTACCCACGCGGCACCCGCAGCAGTTATCTGCGCCAGGATGCCATCGACCGATAAAAAAAAGCCGCCGCCGACTTTGACTCGCTCGGTTATTCAATAAAAATTTTTGACGCTTACCGGCCGTTTTCCGTCACTGTTTTGTTCTGGGAAATGATCCGCGACGAACGTTATGTAGCCAACCCGGTCAAAGGAAGCGGACATAACCGGGGTATAGCGGTCGATCTTACACTAGTTGATAAGTTGACTGGGGCTGAACTCCCCATGGGAACGGGATTCGACAATTTCACAGACACGGCCCACCACTCTTTCACCGACTTGCCAAAAGATGTGCTGGCAAACCGGCTTATGCTGAAGAACGTAATGGAACGACATGGCTTCAGGGCGCTTGAGACGGAGTGGTGGCATTATTATCTGCCCGATGCCGGGCGGTACGAATTGCTGGATCTGACATTCAAACAACTGCAGCGGCAGTGATCATAATGCGATCACTTCGGTAACAGCATCAGCATTCAATGGTCCATAAATGTGGGGAAATGTATCCTGTGTGGAAGGTGACCATTCCTGTATGTACCTGCTTGTCAGCTTTGATGTGTCAATCACAAGTTTTACGAGATCAGTCTTCCCTGCAAAATATCGCTGTAACACACCGTCAACCTGGTGGGCCTCGCTGCAATGAATAAATCCTTCCTGTTTGAGTGAGGGCGCTTCATAGAAACCCGTAACACGGGCCTTGTTCCATTCTTCTGCAGTAGTAACGTGATAAATGACCGGCATGCTGATGTTATTATTGGATAATCCTTGCACTTTGTTGTTCCAGCAGATAAAGGTCCGCGAGCGCAACCGCTGTTGCTGCTTCCACTATCACCGGAGCGCGCAGGGCTACACAAAGATCGTGACGACCTTTTATTGAAAAATTTTCCACCTGTCCTGTATCCCAGTTCAGACTGTTCTGTTCTTTCGGTGTGGAAGCAGTTGGCTTGATAGCAAGCCGGAACACCAGTTCATTGCCATTGCTGATGCCGCCAACTACTCCACCGGCATGATTGGTTCGTGTTTTACCGCTCTTGTCTTCAATAGCATCATTGTGTTCCGAGCCAAACATCTTTGCAGCCGCAAAGCCCGCACCGAACTCGACACCTTTTACAGCAGGGATAGCGAAAAGAACATGCGCCAGATTTGATTCCACTGAATCGAAAAAGGGCTCGCCGAGACCTACGGGAAGTCCGCTGACCCGACATTCCACCAGCCCGCCAACAGAATCTTTTGCATCGATGGCTTTTTGCAAACCAAGCTCCGTATCTGTTTCACCACCGATCTCGATGACGCTTGCGCCGATGGTGAGTTGTGGATGCCTGTGATGCAGGATTTTTTTTGCGATGGCCCCTGCCGCTACCAAACCCGTTGTGAGTCGTGCGCTGAAATGCCCGCCACCGCGGTAATCTTCAAAGCCGCCAAACTTTTGATGGGCGACCATATCTGCATGGCCGGGTCTTGGGAAGCTTCGCTGCTTTTCATAATCAGCGCTGCGTGTATTGTTATTTTCAAAAAGTATGGTAATGGGCGCTCCGGTAGTATGCTTGTTGAAGATGCCGCTTTTGAAGAAAGGATAATCGGCCTCTTTACGGGGAGTTGTTCCTTTTTGCATACCTCCTTTCCGCCGTTCCAGGTCGGGCAGCAGGTCATCTTCTGTTAATGGAAGACCCGCGGGGCAGCCGTCGATGACGATGCCCACTGATTCGCCATGCGATTCACCGAAAATATGCACCCGGAATAAGCGTCCAAATGTGTTCAACGTTCAGTTTTTATTGTATAAACTCATAGGGCAGTGATATGGCAGCGCCTGCCGATCTAAGATCGGTATAAAAATCGGGATATGATTTCCGGATGGCTTCTGCATCCAGGATCACCACCTCTCCTTCTGCACGCAGAGCTGCTACAGCGCAGGCCATGGCGATGCGGTGATCATGATGTGAATGGACTTCAGCTCCCTTTATCGGGCCACCGGTGATATGCATGTAATCGCCATCAAGAACGATTTCAATACCCAGCTTTCCGAATTCGCTTTTAAGTGCCTCACCGCGATCGCTTTCCTTATGCGCCAGCCGGCTCACACCTTTTATTGATGTCCGGCCCTGTGCGGCAGCCGCCAGGGCTACCAGTGGAGGGAAAAGGTCGGGGCAATCCGTTGCGTCAAACTCGAAGGCATCCAGTGGTGATGGATGAAGATGAATCCCTTTCTGATCCATCGCAATCCCGGCATTCGCCGCCATCAATGCATCGATGATGGCGCGGTCTGCCTGCGTAGAGGAAAGATCAAGCCCGCGCACGGTGAGCGGGCCCGCGATGGCGCCTGCTACGAGCAGGAATGCTGCGCCGCTCCAGTCACCCTCTACCGTATACTCAACTTCAGCCGGTAAGCTGGCTTTGGATCTGTCAAAATAGAATTGCCTGTAGTCTTTATTCTCCGGTACTTTCATACCAAACCGCCTCATCACATCGAGTGTAAGATCGATGTAAGGACGGCTGCGCAGATCATTCACGGTAATCGTCACATCACCTGCATCCGCCGCGGCATATGCCATTAAGAGACCAGTGAGGAATTGTGAACTCAGCGACCCGTCTACTTCAATGTCCCCTGGCACAACGGGACCTTGCACCGTCAGGGGCAACTTTCCGTTATTCGATACCACCTTCACACCAAGTTTAGGCAGGATCTCATCAAAAAAATCCATCGGCCGGCGAACAAGGCTCCCCGAGCCATTGATGGTGATCGACTGATCACTGAGGGCCAGCAGTGGCGTGAACATGCGTATGCTTAGCCCGCTTTCGCCGCAGTTTACTTCCTGATCAACCGGGTTTATCCCGTGGCTTTCTATGCGCAGCGTGTTGGCTTCTTCGGTGATCACTGCTCCTGCCCTTCGGATGATATCCATAGCCGCGCGATCATCATTGCTGTGACCGGGGTTATGCAGTACAGTGATACCAGTTCGCACCAACGCTGCTGCACAGGCGCGCTGCATCGAACTTTTAGAAGCTGGGGCCTGTATCGTCCCCTTTACCCGCGAAGGCCTGATGATTGCTTTCATATCGTTCTTGTGGAGGATTGCAACTCCCCCAGTATTTTGCCAAGCTCTCCGAGATCAACCTGGCGGCTGACCGCTTTCCCGATCTTTTCGAGCAAGATGTAATGAATGGAACCACTGTCCTTTTTCTTATCCATTTTCAGCACGGAAAATGCTTTATCCATATCAAAGTCTGCATAAGTTGGCAGGCCGTATTTTGCCAGCAACTCCACCAGCCGTTCCGTCTTCCTGAAACCTGTGATCTTTTCCGACAGATGGGCTGCATAGGTCATACCGATCGAAATAGCTTGTCCGTGTGACAACTCATACTGATTTTCCAGTGCATGCCCCAGCGTATGTCCGAAATTCAACAGCCGGCGCTCGCCCTGCTCGAATTCATCCCGTTGCACAACTTTCGCCTTCAACAAGGCATTTCGTTTTACCAGTTCGCAGATGGCGGTTTGCTTCTTCATGAAAGTGGTCAGAGAGGCAGCCTCCAGTGACCGGAACATGGCTTCATCTGCGATGGCGGCATGCTTGATGATCTCTGCAAAACCGTTTTTCCACTCTGTTTCTGGAAGGCTTCGAAGAAAAGCCATATCATGAAGGATGAATGCCGGTTGACGGATCACGCCTACCATGTTTTTATATATCCCGACATCAATCCCGTTCTTGCCACCGATGGAGGCATCGACGAGCGCGAGCAAGGTGGTAGGTAAAAAGCCAAACCTGGTACCGCGCATATATACAGAAGCAACATAGCCTGCAAGGTCAGTGATCACACCGCCGCCTACGCCTACGATAGTTGTCTTCCGGTCAGCCTGGAATTCGATGAGCTGTTCTATTATTCCATCCACTGTTGCCTGGACCTTGCTTTCTTCACCAGGCTTCAGCACGATCGTATTCCATCCTTTGAATCGCTTCTGGTGAGCATCAAATACATGTTCATCCGTGATGATAACAGCCGCACGCCGATCGGCAACTTCGCCAAGGTGGCTGATGCCGGCGGCAAAATAAAAATCCGTACTGGCTGCGGAAAACCTGATTTTTCGATGTGTCATATCCGGAGCTTATGCGTCCATTATCTTTTTCTGGTGGTTGATGCTTTCCATGTGTACCGCATCGAAATAGCGGGTGATGAATTCTCTGCTTAACCCATTCTTCTCGGCCTTTGCCGTTGCTTTTTCGATGATCTCGTTCCAGCGGTTGGTCTGGAGAATGGTAATGTTGTTGTCCTTTTTATATTGGCCGATCTTCTCCGCAATACGCATCCGCTGACTCAATATCTGGATCAGCTCATCATCCAGGTGATTGATCTGCTGCCGTAATTTTTCCAGTGCGGCGTGATATTCTTCGGAGTTGACATCCTCTTTTCTCCAGATGATGGTATCCAGCATCTCCGCCAGTTTCTCAGGCGTCACCTGTTGTTTGGCATCGCTCCATGCGTTGTCCGGATCGATGTGGCTTTCGATCATGAGGCCATCATAATCGAGGTCGATGGCCCGTTGCATCACTTCGAGGAGTATATCACGTCTGCCGCAGATATGCGATGGGTCGTTTATGATCGGCATCTGCGGATGCTTTAGTTTCATCTCGATCGCAAGATGCCACATCGGCGCATTGCGGTATTCGGTGTTGCCATACGATGAAAATCCGCGATGAATCAGGCCTATGTTTTTTATACCAGCCCTTGCTACGCGCTCAACAGCACCGGCCCACAACTCCAGGTCAGGATTGATCGGGTTTTTGATCAGAACCGGAACATCCACACCACGGAGTGCATCTGCCACTTCCTGCACACTAAACGGGTTAACGGTTGTTCTGGCACCGATCCATAACACATCAACATCAAAGGTCAGTGCGTCCTGCACCTGCTTGCCGGTAGCCACTTCCACTGTTGTCGGCAGGCCGGTCAGCTTTTTCGCCTGTTGCAGCCAGGGAAGTCCTTTAGCCCCTATCCCTTCGAACATGCCAGGCTTTGTGCGGGGCTTCCAGATACCTGCGCGGAGCATATCCACTTTGCCGGTGTTGGCAAGTCGCTGGGCCGTAGCAAGTACCTGCTCCTCGGTTTCTGCACTGCAGGGTCCGCTGATGATGAGTGGCCGTTTCTTCCAGGCCTTTAGTGCGTTATCGGTTGATGTCTGATCGAGTGTTTGCATTTGTCAAATTTAATTTTATTTATGTTGCCGGTTCCTGATTTAACAGTAATACTTAGCGGATGATCCGCCGGATCTTGTTCGCCTCTTCGATGAGGCGAAGCAGGTATGCGCCGTCTTCCTGCTCGATGCTTTCTTTAAATCGCGTGAGCTGAGCAATATGTTCCTTCAATACATCGAGCACGTTTACCCTGTTCTGCAGGAAAATAGGCACCCACATAGCGGGGTTACTCTTGGCAAGACGCACGGTGCTTTCAAAACCTGCAGAAGCCATCTCGAAGATCGCGTTGTCTTCCTTTTCTTTTTGCAGCACAGTATTGGCGAGTGCAAATGATGTTATGTGAGAAATGTGACTTACATAGGCCGCATGCAGATCATGTGAAAAAGCATCCATCTCCAGCAGGTGCATGCCGATCTTTTTGTACATGTACTTCGTCCACTCCAGTGCATCCGGATCGCTCTCGTTGCCGTTGCAGATAATGACTGCTTTATTATCATAGGCGCCGTGTACGGCGGCAGCAGGACCGCTGTACTCTGTTCCCCACATCGGGTGGGTGGCTACAAACCGCCCTCTTTTCGGGTGATCTTTGATGGCGGTTGTCAGTGGCGACTTCGTCGAACCAAGATCTATCACGATCTGCTGGTCGATCCTCTCTAGAATGGCAGGCAGTATGTCGAGCAACGTATCCACCGGCACCGCAAGGATAATAACCTCGGCAGCATCGATCGCCGGCTCAAGGTCCATCATTTCATCCACCAGTTCGCGCTCTATCGCTTCCCGCTGGTGTGATTCATTATTATCCACGCCAATCAGCCGCGAAGAGATTTTTTTCTCATGAAGCCGGATCGCCAGTGAACCGCCGATCAGCCCTACACCCACTATCGCTATTTTTTTCCTGTCCATATTATTTGTTCTTGAATGCGTTCTCAATCCGTGCGATGGCCTGGTCTATTTTCTCTTCACTGGCACATAAACTGACACGCACAAACTTTTTGCCTCGCTCACCAAAGATTCCGCCAGGCGTGATGAATACATTTGCGCGGGCCAGTACATCATCGCTGCAGGCATACCCGTCCGCATAGCCATCGGGGCATTTTGCCCATATGAAAAGACCGGCCTGACCTGGTTTATAGCTGCATCCCAACAGATCCAGGAGCTGCCAGGCTTTTGCCCGCCTTTGGGCGTAGACCCGATTAAGATCCCTGTGCCATTCCTCACCGAGCTCCAGTGCTTTTGCCGCTGCCAATTGGAGGGGCAGGAACATCCCGCTGTCCATGTTGCTCTTGAAACGCAGCACTGTATCGATGTTTACTGCATTACCACCGATCATCCCGATGCGCCATCCCGCCATGTTGTGGGATTTACTCAGCGAGTTCAGCTCCAGCACATATTCTTTAGCGCCTTCAATGCTAAGCATACTCAGTGGCTCATCGTTCAGTATAAAGCTGTAGGGATTGTCATGAATGACCAGCAATGCATGCTTCTGCGCAAAAGCGATTATTTTTTCAAACAATTCCCTGTTACCCTGCTGGCCTGTGGGCATCTGCGGATAATTCACAAACATCAATTTCACTCCACTAAGTCCAGCCCCTTCTATCGCAGCAAAGTCTGGTTCATCTGCGTCGGCGCTGGTGACTGCATAAGAAACGGGAATGCCACCCGCGAGTCTGACTGCACTGCTGTAGGTCGGGTATCCCGGATCGGGTATCAATACCCTGTCGCCTGTGTTTAAAAAAGCCATGCAGATATGCATGATGCCCTCTTTGCTTCCTATCAATGGCAGTATCTCTGAAACTGGATCAAGAGCCGCGGCGTAAACGCGTTGATACCACCCGGCCATGGCCTGCCGAAGTACCGGTGATCCTTTATAAGATTGATACGCATGATTACCAGGCCGCGCAGATTCTTCCTGCAATGTGCGTATCACTTCCGGGTGCGGCGGAAGATCCGGGCTTCCGATACCGAGATTGATGACAGCTTTCCCGGCCTGGTTCATTGCATCTATTTCGCGGAGCTTGGTAGAGAAATAGTATTCGCCAATCCCATCCAGTCGTTCGGATGCTTTTATAACTTGAGTCGCTTCCATTATTTTTTACATTATCCATTTTTATAAACCCCATACACATTAAGTTCATA
>JAEZAM010000122.1 GCA_023430465.1 Bacteroidota bacterium
GGTTGAGGTTGAGGTTGAGTCTGACAAACAAAAACGAGCACCGGACTAAACATATCGTTATCACTTTTAATTCTTGACTTTTGAGTTTTGAGGTTTGACTTTTGACTTTTGAGTTTTGAGTTTTGACTTGAATAGAGTATATTTGCACCCCCAAATAGTTCTTTCGTGGAATTGGGAGACCAAGTATATGCCCACTGGCATGGAAAGGTCGTTAACACCAAAAACGTTTTAAAAATGGCAAAAGAAATCTCAGGCTTTGTAAAGCTTCAGTGCAAAGGTGGCCAGGCGAATCCTGCACCTCCGATCGGTCCGGCTTTAGGTTCCAAGGGTGTAAACATCATGGAATTCTGTAAGCAGTTCAATGCAAGAACACAGGACAGAATGGGAAAAGTTCTTCCCGTACTCATTACAGTTTATTCAGACAAGAGTTTCGAGTTTATCATCAAAACTCCTCCAGCAGCAATTCAGTTGATGGAAGCCGCAAAAATTCAGAAAGGTTCCAAGGAAAGCAACCGCGCCAAAGTTGGTAAGGTGACCTGGGATCAGGTGGAGGCAATTGCGAAAGACAAGATGCCTGACCTGAACTGCTTCACAGTGGAAAGCGCCATGAAAATGGTAGCAGGTACAGCAAGAAGCATGGGTCTTAATGTGGACGGTAAAGCTCCCTGGGAAAATTAATTTGACTTGCCTGTGGCCTTGTCCCGGGTGAAACCTTAAAACGAATTCAAAATGGCATTCATCAGTAAAAAAAGAAAAGTTGCCAACACAAAAGTGGACGGCAATAAATCATACACTCTGAAAGAAGCATCTGCATTGGTGAAACAAATCACTACCTGCAAATTCGATGCTTCAGTTGACCTTCATGTGCGCCTTGGCGTTGATCCAAAGAAAGCCGACCAGGCGATCCGTGGCACCGTAAGCCTTCCACATGGTACAGGTAAAACAAAACGCGTTCTTGTACTTTGCACACCTGATAAGGAAGCGGAAGCAAAAGCAGCGGGCGCTGACTATGTCGGCCTCGATGAGTTTGTTGCCAAGATCGAAGGCGGATGGGTTGATGTGGATGTTATCATCGCCACTCCTTCTGTCATGCCCCGTATCGGTAAATTAGGTAAAGTGCTGGGTCCACGTAACCTCATGCCGAATCCAAAGACCGGTACCGTTACCAACGACGTAGCCAATGCGATCAATGACGTAAAAGGTGGTAAGATCGCTTTCAAAGTGGATAAAGTAGGTATCATTCATGCTTCTATCGGTCGTATCAGCTTCACCCCTGAAAAGATCGCTGAAAACAGCATCGAACTGATCAACGCGATCCTCAAAGCAAAACCTTCTTCTGCAAAAGGTACATACCTGAAAGGTATCAGCATGGCAAGCTCCATGAGCCCTGGTATCGCAGTGGATGCAAAAGCGTTTATTAACTAATTACCCAACCTTATCCATCCGGGTTCCTGCCTGGTGGATGTCAAATAAATAGTCATGACAAAAGATCAAAAAAATGAAGTGATTGAATTGCTGAAAGGCAAGTTCAGTCAATACAATAACTTCTACATCGCCGATACTGAGTCACTCAGTGTTGCACAGGTTGGCAAACTGCGCCGTGCTTGCTTCAGCAAGGATGTTGAAATGAAAGTGGCAAAGAATACCCTCATCCGTAAAGCACTCGAATCACTCGACAGCGAGAAATATGCGGGCGTATTCGATTCACTGCACAAAGTAACAGCGCTGATGTTCTCTGAGAACCCGAAAGAACCAGCTCTGATCCTTACTTCTTTCCGCAAGGAATCAAACGGGGAAAAGCCTGAGCTGAAAGCTGCGTTCATCAATGGTGATATCTACACCGGCGACAACCAGTTGAAAGCACTGACCCAGATCAAAACCAAGAACGAGCTCATCGGTGAAGTTATCGGTTTGCTCCAGTCGCCTGCAAAACGCGTACTGGCTGCATTACTGCACCACCACGAACAGAAAGCTGGCGGAGCGGAAGCTCCTGCAGCAGCAGAATAATTATCGAATTAAAAATTAGAAATTAAAAAGTAAAAGATCACCCTCAAGGGACAAATTTTTGAATTTTTAATTTTGGATTTTTACTTATAGCGAACAATTTTTTTAATCATCCGTCGGAGCGATTGAGCTTTGAAGACGGGAAAAATTTAAAACATGGCAGACGTAAAAGCATTAGCAGAAAGCCTCGTAGGCTTAACAGTAAAGGAAGTACAGGAATTGGCTGATTTCCTGAAATCAGAGTATGGTATCGAGCCGGCAGCAGCAGCTGTAGTTATGGCTTCAGGTGATGGTGGCGGTGCCGCTGCAGCTGAAGAGAAAACTGCATTCGATGTTATCCTGAAGAGCGGTGGTGCATCTAAACTGAACGTGGTTAAGATCGTTAAAGATCTGACTGGCCTCGGTCTGAAAGAAGCAAAAGACCTCGTTGACGGCGCTCCAAAACCCGTTAAAGAAGGTGTTTCCAAAGCAGAAGCTGAAGAAATTGCAGCTAAGCTGAAAGAAGCAGGTGCAGATGTTGAAGTAGCTTAATTCTACTGACCAATATTTCCCAACCCGCCCCGTGCAAACGGAGGCGGGTTTTTTGTTTCACGCGAAGACGCAAAGTAAACAGCCAGGACGCAAAGGCAATCTTTGCGGACTTTGCTCCCTTTGCCTCTTTGCGTGAAACCTGCTAAATCCTTTTAACATTTTTTTGTCTGCTATTAACCATTATCATAATTTCATTGCAGGTTAGTAACTACCACAAGCCCACGCGGTCTCACCAACCGCAACACCATCCGACAATCCTGTCACCTCTGCCAAGAGCCATTCAACATCATTGACCCAGGGCGGTATTCTTATCACCCGGAGCTAACTGCAAGCCTGCGCCCCATGCGCCCATCCGCTATTCCAGCGAGGGAGGAATTGTTCTCAAAACCCATTTGTTTCTCACTTCAACCAATTGCGTATGAAAACGAGTATGTCTACTCTCGTGGCAGTGCTATGCACCTGCCTGCTGCTGCTCTCTGTTCGTACTTATGCCCAGACAAAAACGGTCACGGGCCGCGTGACCAGCAATGAAAATCTGCCCTTGCCCTCCGCTACTGTGGAAGCCGGTTCCAGCAAGGTGACCACGGACCAGGATGGCCGATTCTCCATCGAAGTCCCTGCAGGCGTCACCTCTCTCAGCATTTCTTCGGTTGGCTATGCCACCAGGCAGGTACCGATCGGTGACCAGACTGAACTTGCGATCAATCTCCAGTCTTCCGTGAAATCACTGGAGGAGGTGGTGGTCGTTGGCTATGGTACCCAGCGTCGGAGGGAGGTAACATCGGCCGTAGCTTCCGTCAAACCCGAAGATTTCAACCCCGGCGGTACCCGCTCACCACTTGACCTCATCCAGGGTAAAGTAGCGGGTCTCAGCATTACCCGGACCAACGGCAATAACCCCAACTCCGGGCCTTCCATCCAACTGCGTGGGGTCAGTTCCATGCGAGGCACCACCACACCGCTTATCGTGATCGATGGTATACCCGGCGGCAACCTCGATCTTCTGCAGCAGGATGATATTGCCAGCTTTGATATCCTTAAAGACGGTTCTGCTGCAGCGATCTATGGGACACGCGGCAATGCCGGTGTCATACTCATCACCACCAAAAAAGGCCGGGCCGGTGATCCACGCTATGAATACTCCACCTATGTACAACGCGAAGTAATCGACAAAAAGCCTGATTATCTCACCGCAGCCGATTATGTAAAAGTCGCACCGCCCAGCAGCAACCTCGGCGGAGACGTGGATATCTATGACCTGCTGGTCGACAAACAAAACATCAGTCACTACCACAACTTCGCGGCTTCGGGTGGTGCAGCTAATACGAATTACCGGGCTTCTGTTTATTTCAATGATGCCCGCGGTATAGCCATTCGCAACAGTCGCCGGCAATATGGCGGCCGGCTTAATATCAACCAGCGCGGGTTGCAGGACCTGCTCCAGTTTCAGTTGAACCTGGCAGCCAACCTCAACAAAGCGGATCTGCTGGGTGGCAGCACGGGCGACTTCGAGCAGTCCGTACAACGCAACCCCACAGCACCACTCCTGCGGCCTGACGGACGTTTTTGGGAAACTGATGGATTCAACAATTACAATCCTGTTGCCCGCCTGATGCAGGAACTCTCTGAACGCGATCAGCAGACCCTCTCGGGCGATATTCGTTTGACCCTCGAGCCTGTCCGCGATCTTCGCCTTTCTGCCTTTGGTGCATTGGTTCGCGATAACTGGATCGACCGTTCATACAGGACACGTGCATCCCGTTCATCCCAACAAACCTACCAGGGTACGGGCTTTGCCTCCAAGTCGAATTCACTTATCATGAACCGAATCTTCGAGACAACTGCGGACTATACGTTCGATATCGGCACCGCCCATTCGATTAATGCGATCGCCGGTTACAGTTACCAGTATGCTACATCGGAATCATTTTCCCTGAACAATTCCGGCTTTGCAACCGATGCGTTTCTCGACTGGAATATAGGCGCCGGCAGTGCGATCACAAATACAACACTTCCCCGGCCAGGCATCGGCAGCGGGAAGGATGACAACACGCTGATCGCTTTCTTCGGCCGTGTGAACTATAACCTGCTTGACCGCTATCTCTTCCAGGCTATACTTCGCAGGGAAGGTTCCTCACGCTTCGGTGAAAACAACAAATGGGGCAATTTCCCGGCGGTATCCGCTGGCTGGGTGATCACGCAGGAATCATTCATGGAAAATGCAAAGCTGTTCAATAACCTCAAACTCCGTGTTGGTTATGGTGTTACCGGTAACCAGGACATACCCAACTATCAGTCGCTGATCAGGCTTGGTACGGGTGGCTTCTACCTGCAGGATGGCGTATGGGTTCAAACCTATGGACCCGCCTCGAACCCGAATCCCAACCTGCGTTGGGAAAAGAAGAAGGAGCTGAATTTTGGTCTTGACTTCTCACTTCTTAATAACCGGCTGAGCGGTTCACTGGATGTATACAACCGCAGGACCGAAGACCTGCTGGAGGATTATACAATTCAGCAACCGGCATTCGTTGCGTCCACGTTGTTCATTAATGTCGGCACCATCACCAACAAGGGTGTTGAACTTTACCTAAATGCAGTGCCCATTCAGCGTCGTGGCTTTACATGGTCGATTGATTTTGCCGGTAACACACAGAAGAACCGGCTGGTCAATTTCTCCAATGAACTGTTCAAATTGAACTTTAAGGAATACGGGGGTCTGCCAAGCCCGGGTAACCTTGGCAATGCTATCCGCACCGTTGAAGGCGGTCCCCTTGGTAATTTCTATGGATACCGTTTTGCCGGTTTCACGAATGATGGCAAATGGTTGTTCTACAAACGTGATGGAACAACTGGCCGGCCCGGCGAAATGTCGAATGAAGACAAGACCGTTATCGGGAACGGTGTACCGAAATATTTTGCTTCACTGACAAATACGTTCAAGTACAATGGCTTTGACCTGATCATTTTCTTCCGCGGAAAATTCGGGTTTGATATCCTGAATACGCAGGAAATGTATTTTGGAAATAAGAAATGGTTGCCAAATAATGTGCTCCGTTCGGCGCTTACGCGCAATGCAGTGATCAACGATGATCCGCAATATTCAGATTACTATCTGGAGCGCGGCGATTTCGTGAAACTGGATAACGTAACCCTTGGTTATACGATCCCATTGAAAACAAAATACGTTCGTAATCTCCGCGTATACTTTACCGGCAGAAACCTGGCTACTATCACCGGGTATAACGGACTTGATCCCGAGTTGCAGGACAACGGTCTTACAACAGGTATTGATAACCGTGGCTTTTATCCAAGAACAAAATCATTTACGGCCGGACTTAATCTGTCATTCTAAAAAACTAAATCATGAAAGCAACATACAAATGGATATTGGGGTGCCTGCTTATGATAATGATAGCGGCAGGCTGTACCAAACTTGATGAGAAACTATACAGCACCCTGACTCCCGGAAATTTTTACAACAACCGGACAGAGGTGCTCTCTGCTGTGCTTCGTCCATTTACACATGCCCGCGCATGGGCAACCATTCAGGACAGGCACGGCTACTGGCGGCTGCAGGAGCTCACTGCCGATCAGCAGGCATGGCCGCAAAAAGGCCGCCATGGCTATGATGGTGCACAATGGTTTCGCCAGCACTATCACCAGTGGACCGTGACTGACAGGTCGATTGAAGAACCCTGGGAACTGATCTATGCAGGCATTGGATTCTGCAATGTAACGATCCGTGATCTCGCCAATGTTGATTTCCCGGCGATCGGTATGACGGAGGCCGAGAAAGCTTCCTTTATTGCAGAGAGCAAGGTGATCCGGGCCTGGCATTACCTGAAGCTGCTTGATCTGTATGGCAACATCCCCATCTCAACGGAGGTGCTGGAAAATCCTGTACCGACCAATCCGCCAACAGTGCCACGCCCACAGGTATTTGATTTTGTAGAGGCAGAATTGTTGGCGAATGTGCCACTGCTTCCCAAGCTTTCCCGACCACTTGCGGGACGTGTATCACGCGCCGCTGGTTACGCCATGCTCTCTGAACTTTACCTGAATGCAGAGGTTTGGAAAGGAGAGGAGCGTTGGGAAGAATGCATCGCTGCATCCGATTCGGTGATACTTGGTGCGGGTGGAGGTTTGAATGGCGCACCGATCCTGGATCCGGATATCCTGACTGCGTTCAGCAATACCAATCACCTGTCAAGGGAAAACATTTTCCAGATCGCTTATGATTACAAAGCCAGTGGTGATGCGCCGCAGTATCCAGCCGTTTTTTATCATTATCGCCAACGCCAGATATACAATGGCGATCGCGATGGGAACAATGAGTTTGTGACTACTCCAAATGGATTTGATGCATATGCGGACAATGATCTGCGCAAGCAGCAATGGTTTCTTTTTGGACCGCAATACAAATACGGCACTACAGATCCCGTGCTCGGCTCAGAAGAATACAATGGGCAACCGCTTGTATTTGTAAACAGTATTCGACGGAATTCGGAAGGCGAGACAGGGGAAGGTGGCATGTCGCGGGGCGAAGAGAACAGCGGCGCCCGCTTTGACAAATACCGTCCGGGCACGCTGGCCGACCAGAGCTATCTTGGAAATGATTTCGTGATTTACCGCCTGACGGAAATGTATTTCAACAAAGCCGAGGCATTAATCCGGCAAAATGGAGGTGTGGCCACGCAGGAAGCAGTTGACCTGATCAATGCCAGCCGCCAGCGGGCATTTTTACCGGCAGACTGGCCTGCTGCTGCCTATACTACCGCCACGCTGACAATGGATGAATTGCTGGCGGAGCGGGGACGCGAGTTTGTGTTTGAAGGCAAACGCCGTTCGGACATGATCCGGTTCGGAACGTTCACTACGGCGTCATGGTGGGATCATGAACCTTCCGATCCGACGAAAGAGTTGTTCCCGATTCCGCAGAAGCAATTGGCCGCGAATCCAAATCTTGTTCAAAATCCCGGGTATTGAGTTTCACGCGAAGACGCAAAGAGAGCAAAGCCGCAAACGATAAGCGTTGCGATCTTAACCAACTTTACTCCCGAAGGTTCGGGATTAGCGTGAAATCAAAATATACGGCTCCAGCTTTTCATAACCGGCCGCGGAGATCTGCATGATCTTCCGCAGGTCGGTTTTTTGTTGAAAGTCTCCATGTTGTTGCCTGTAAGCAATGATGGCGACCGCATACGGCCGGAAATAGGGATGGGCTTTGAGTTCATCCACTGTTGCCGTATTGATAGGGATATATGCAAGTGAAACCTGGGACAGGCTGAGAAACGGTTTCAATTGCTGGAAGGTGGAATCGTGCAAGCCGAATACTTCACTTACCTGACTGATATCATAGAAGCCGCCCAGTTTGGTCCGGAACAGGATAATCCGACGGGCCAGTGTGGGGCCGATACCCGGAAGCCGGGTAAATTCAAGAGAGTCCGCTGTGTTTATATCGATGATGCGGGGACTACGGGAAACTTCAGGTGGTGATGGCGGCTCGGATCGGGGTACTGGTGTTTGCGACGGAATTCGAACATACGGCGCCAGTTTCTCGTATTCATCCGGAAAAAGGCCATAGATTTTCGACAGGTCGGAGGCCTGTCGGAATTTTCCGCCTTTAGCTAAAAAATTCATGATGGTGCGGACTGTTTTTTCTCGTAATCCCAGGCGTAGCCAGCCTTCGGCATCCAGCGTGTTGGGATCAAAGAGGAAGAGCGTAGTTTGTTTGCCGGAGGAATAGCGGCGTTCCGCGGCGTGCCGCTGAAAACTGTCGACTCTTTCGGCGGGCAATGCATTCATGAGTGAATCGGATAATTGGAAGAAAGAGGGCCGGGACCGGGGGAGGAACGTGGGAACCATGTAGACGGCAATGATCAGCAGAAGCAGGGTCAGGATAGCGAGCTGATCGCGGCGGGAAAAGCGCAGGTAGTCGGCTAACAGGCGTTTGAGGTTCATGGCGAAATATTCGGGGTAATTTCCAATGAACCAATTGCCTGGCGGAGTGTTTTACTACGGAATCTGGCGAGGTTTTTGTCGGCAAGTTTTTCTTGTCAGACAAGTTAATTTCCCTACCTTTGCCTTCCTTTATTTTGGCCAAAAATATTTTGACATCGCAGATCAAGCGTAACTAGCTGAATTTCATGATCTTTTATTTCGCAAGAAATGAGAGCATGTTATTGGTTTGTATGTCATTAATCTCATTTAAACCGGTTTTTCGCATATGTCTTCAACAAAACTGAGCTCAAGAGTGGATTTCGGTAAGATTAAGCACCTGGCTGAAACTCCTGACCTTCTTGAAGTCCAAATCCAGTCGTTCAAGGAATTTTTCCAGTTAGAGACCACGCCGGACAAACGTAATATCGAAGGTTTGTTCAGGGTGTTCAAAGACAACTTCCCGATCACTGACACCAGAAACATTTTCGTCCTTGAATTTCTTGATTACTTTATTGACCCGCCCCGTTACACCATCGATGAGTGTATGGAGCGCGGCCTGACTTATGCCGTACCGCTGAAGGCGAAACTGCGCCTGAGCTGTAATGACGAAGAGCACGTCGATTTCCAGACAATCGTACAGGATGTATTCCTTGGAAACATCCCCTACATGACCCCAAGGGGTACATTTGTTATCAATGGCGCTGAGCGTGTAGTTGTATCCCAGCTCCACCGTTCACCAGGTGTATTCTTTGGCCAGTCTGTACACCCCAATGGTACCAAGATTTACTCTGCCCGTGTGATCCCTTTCAAGGGCGCATGGATGGAGTTTGCTACCGATATCAATAACGTGATGTATGCTTACATCGACAGGAAGAAGAAATTCCCTGTGACCACGCTGCTCCGTTCTATCGGATATGAAACGGATAAGGACATTCTGGAACTCTTCGGAATGGCTGATGAAGTGAATGGCGATAAAAAATCACTTTCCAAATTTGTCGGCAAACGCCTTGCCGCCCGCGTACTCCGTACATGGGTGGAAGACTTTGTGGATGAGGATACCGGTGAGGTTGTGTCCATCGAGCGGAATGAGATCGTCATGGAGCGCGATACCGTGCTCGATGAAGAAGCGATCGAGACTATCTCCGATATGGATGTGAAAAGCGTTTTCGTTCAACGCGAAGACGTGGGTGGTGACTACGCCATTATCTACAATACATTAAACAAGGATACCTCGAACAGTGAGCTCGAAGCGGTTCAGTTCATCTACCGCCAGCTCCGCGGCGCTGATGCTCCTGATAACGAGACTGCACGGGGTATCATCGATAAATTATTCTTCAGCGACAAGCGCTATGACCTCGGTGAAGTTGGCCGTTACAAGATCAACCGCAAACTGAACCTGGACGCTCCGCTGGATCAGAAGACCCTCACCCGTGAGGATATCATCCTGATCATTAAATACCTGGTAAGACTGACCAACGGTAAAGCAGAGATCGATGACATCGATCACCTCTCTAACCGTCGTGTACGTACTGTAGGTGAGCAATTGTATGCTCAGTTCGGCGTAGGTCTCGCCCGTATGGCAAGAACGATCCGTGAAAGGATGAACGTTCGTGACAACGAGGTATTTACCCCTGTTGACCTGATCAATGCCCGCACACTGTCATCTGTGATCAACTCCTTCTTCGGAACATCCCAGTTGTCCCAGTTCCTCGATCAAACCAACCCGCTGTCAGAGATCACGCACAAACGCAGGATCTCAGCGCTCGGGCCAGGTGGTCTTTCCCGTGAGCGTGCGGGCTTCGAGGTTCGTGACGTACACTACTCACACTACGGAAGGCTTTGTACCATCGAAACACCAGAAGGTCCGAACATCGGTCTGATCTCTACGCTTTGCGTACATGCGAAGATCAATGACATGGGCTTCATCGAAACTCCTTACCGCCGTGTAAACGATGGTAAAGTGAATATGAAGGAACTTGAATTCCTTAGTGCAGAGGAAGAGGATCTCGCAAAGATCGCCCAGGCAAATACTGCCCTGGATGAGAAAGGAAATTTCCTCGAAGAGAAGATCGTAAGCCGTGAAACCGGTGACTTCCCGATCCTGGATAAAAAGGATGTGGAGTTCATGGACGTTGCTCCAAACCAGATCGTTGGTCTGAGTGCTTCCCTGATCCCGTTCCTTGAGCATGATGATGCCAACCGTGCCCTGATGGGATCGAACATGCAACGCCAGGCTGTACCGCTTATCCGTCCTGATGTACCTGTAGTAGGAACAGGACTGGAAGGCAAGGCTGCCCGCGATGCGCGTATCCAGATCCACTCTGAAGGAAACGGTGTGGTGGAATTCGTTGACGCAAATGAAATCCATGTTCGCTACGACCGCGATGAGTCCGAGAAGCTCGTCAGCTTCGAAGAAGATCTGCGTGTATATAAACTGACCAAGTTCATCAAGACCAACCAGGAAACCTGCATCAACCTTAAACCTGCCGTTAAGAAAGGTCAGAAGGTGAAAAGAGGCGACTTCCTTACAGAAGGATACGCCACGCAGAATGGCGAGCTGGCACTCGGTAAGAACCTGAAAGTGGCCTTCATGCCATGGAAGGGTTACAACTTCGAGGATGCCATTGTGATCAGTGAGCGCGTGGTTAAAGAAGATATGTTTACATCCGTTCACATCTCTGAATATGAACTGGAAGTGCGCGATACCAAACTGGGTGAAGAAGAACTTACACCGGATATCCCCAACGTCTCCGAAGAGGCTACCAAAGACCTCGATGAGAATGGTATCATCCGCATTGGTGCAAACATCAAGGAAGGTGATATCCTGATCGGTAAGATCACACCAAAAGGTGAAAGCGATCCAACACCGGAAGAAAAACTTCTCCGTGCGATCTTCGGTGATAAAGCCGGTGATGCAAAGGATGCTTCATTGAAAGCACCGAACGGAGTAGAAGGTATAGTAATCGGTAAAAAACTTTTCCAGCGCGCCAAGAAGGATAAGAATGCGAAGGTGAGAGAAAAGGCAGCGATCGAGAAACTGGAAAAGATCCATGAGAAGAACGAATCTGACCTGATGGAAGTATTGCTGGAAAAACTGACCACGCTCCTGAAAGATCATGTATCTGCAGGCGTGAGCAACAATTTCGGTGAGACCCAGATCGGCAAGGGTGCGAAATTCACGATCAAGAACCTGACCGGCCTGGATTATGCAAACATCAATCCGCTCGGCTGGACAGGTGACAAGAAAGTGGATGACCAGATCAACGTTCTTCTGCATAACTATAATATCAAGTACAACGAAGAACTGGGTCGTTACAAGAGAGAGAAGTTCAACATCTCTATCGGTGATGAATTACCAGCCGGTGTACTGAAACTGGCGAAGGTTTATCTGGCTGTAAAGCGTAAGCTGAAAGTGGGTGATAAAATGGCCGGCCGTCACGGTAATAAAGGTATCGTTGCAAAGATCGTACGTGCGGAAGACATGCCGTTCCTGGAAGATGGAACGCCTGTGGATGTGGTACTGAACCCGCTGGGTGTACCAAGCCGTATGAACCTTGGGCAGATATATGAAACCGTTCTCGGCTGGGCTGGTGAAAAACTCGGAATGAAATTCTCCACACCAATCTTCGACGGTGCTTCAACTGAGGAGATCGAGAAGTATTGTGATGAGGCTGGTCTGCCGAAGTTTGGTCACACCTACCTGTATGATGGAGAAACCGGTGAGCGTTTCCACCAGAAAGCCACTGTGGGTATCATCTACATCATCAAGCTTCACCACATGGTGGACGACAAGATGCACGCCCGTTCTATCGGACCATACAGTCTCATTACCCAGCAGCCCCTCGGTGGTAAGGCGCAGTTCGGTGGTCAGCGTTTCGGTGAGATGGAGGTATGGGCACTGGAAGCATATGGTGCATCCAACATCCTGCAGGAACTGCTTACCATCAAATCGGATGATATCATCGGAAGAGCGAAGACCTATGAGTCTATCGTGAAAGGTGATAACGTTCCAAGAGCAGGTATACCTGAGTCGTTCAACGTACTCGTACATGAGCTGCGTGGATTGGGACTGGATCTTAAGTTTGACTAATTAAAAAGTAAAAATGAAAAATTAAAAAGGTAGCACTGAAGCAGGTTTTTCATTTTTCCTTTTTCATTTTGAATTAAAAATCACAGGGTCTAACAACTATAAAGTAAATTATGGCTATAAAGAAAGAAAATCGTCCCCGGCCAACGTTTTCAAAGATCACTATCGGTCTGGCTTCTCCGGATACCATCCTGGAAAGAAGCTATGGCGAGGTATTGAAGCCTGAGACAATCAACTATCGTACATACAAGCCCGAAAGAGATGGTTTGTTCTGCGAAAGAATTTTTGGACCCGTTAAAGATTATGAGTGTGCGTGCGGTAAATACAAGCGTATCCGTTACAAGGGTATTGTTTGCGACCGTTGTGGTGTAGAGGTCACAGAAAAGAAAGTCCGTCGCGAAAGAATGGGCCACATCAAGCTGGTGGTGCCTGTTGTACATATCTGGTATTTCAAATCTCTTCCTAACAAGATCGGTTATCTGCTGGGCGTAAGCTCGAAGAAGCTCGAGAGCATCGTTTACTACGAGCGTTTCGTGGTGATTCAGCCAGGTATTCGTGTAGATAAAGGCCAGAATGCCGGTGACCTGCTGACAGAAGAAGAATACCTCGATATCCTGGACGCATTGCCAAAGGATAACCAGTACCTGCCTGATGATGATCCCAACAAGTTCATCGCCAAGATGGGTGCCGAGGCTGTTCATGACATGCTGCAGCGCATCGATCTCGATCAGCTTTCCTTTGACCTCCGTAATGCAGCGGCTACCGAGACTTCCCAGCAGCGTAAAGCTGATGCCCTGAAGCGTCTCAGTGTAGTAGAAGCATTCCGCGATGCCAACACAAGAATTACTAACCGTCCTGAATGGATGGTCATGCAATACATTCCTGTAATTCCACCCGAATTACGTCCGCTTGTTCCCCTGGATGGCGGCCGTTTTGCGTCTTCTGACCTGAATGACCTTTATCGCCGTGTGATCATCCGTAACAACCGCCTGAAGCGTTTGCTGGAGATCAAGGCACCTGAGGTGATCCTGCGGAATGAAAAGCGTATGCTGCAGGAAGCGATCGACAGCCTTTTTGACAATAGCCGCAAATCAAACGCGGTGAAAGCGGAAGGTGGTCGCGCATTGAAATCACTCAGCGACGTACTGAAAGGTAAGCAGGGTCGTTTCCGTCAAAACCTTCTTGGTAAACGTGTTGACTACTCCGGTCGTTCTGTAATCGTGGTAGGTCCTGAGCTGAAGCTGCATGAGTGCGGTCTGCCGAAGGACATGGCTGCAGAGCTGTTCAAGCCTTTTATCATTCGTAAACTCATCGAAAGAGGTATCGTTAAAACCGTGAAGTCTGCCCGTAAACTGGTGGATAAGAAGGAAGCGGTGGTTTGGGATATCCTTGAAAATATTTTGAAAGGTCACCCGGTGATGTTGAACCGTGCCCCAACGCTGCACCGTTTGTCCATCCAGGCCTTCCAGCCAAAACTGATTGAAGGAAAGGCGATCCAGCTTCACCCGCTGGTAACCACGGCCTTCAACGCTGACTTTGATGGTGACCAGATGGCGGTTCACG
>JAEZAM010000154.1 GCA_023430465.1 Bacteroidota bacterium
TGTAGCGATCAGCACCGACGAGTAGAAGGAATGGCTTAGAAAGATCCGCGCAAATAAACAATTGTTGATCCTCGATGCATGCAACAGCGGCCAGGCGGTGCAGGAGCTCCAGGCATTTATCGGCAAACGGGATGTGCCGGCTGATCAGCAGCGTGCATTGGAACACCTTAAAGATAAAACGGGAACATTCATCCTTTGCGCATCAGCAGCAGGCCAGTCTGCCTACGAAACAAGCATGTACAGCCAGGGGCTCTTAACCTACAGCTTGTTGGCTGGGGTTAAATTAGGAACGGGTTTGCGCAACAACCGCTTTATCGATGTGACCAAATGGTTCCAGTTTGCCAGTGATTTTGCAAAAACCCAGGCAAGGGAGTTGGGAGCACGACAGGACCCCCAGATACTTGGCACTGCGAGCTTTGAAGTAGGCCTTGTAGATAAATCTGTCTCAGATGCGATCAGCCTGCCGATGAAGAAGGTCATTTTCAGAAGATCAAGATTTATCCAGGATGACGAACTGTTGTCTGATGATCTCGAGTTGTCTGTGCTCATTGATCAGCAATTGACCAGTCTGTCCGAAACATCAAAGGCAAGTCCGCTGGTGTTCGTGCCTGACTTTGTTTCTCCCGATTCATACAGTATCCGCGGCAAATATTCGATAACCGGTAAGCAGATCAATTGCAGGGTTTCGGTATTCCGGGGCAACAAGGAGAGGGTGGATCAGTTTGATTTGACAGGGTCAGTTGAAGACCGCGAGTCGTTTGCCAGGCTCATTGTTGAACGTGTCGGTAAAATGTTAAATAAACAAATAGCGCCATGAATACTTTCAAAATGTTCGGGTTGATAGTGACCTGTATTTTCCTCCTGGCCGGGTGTGCGGCCTCGCGGCTGGGATCGGCCGCAAAGGAAGAGGCGATGGACATCACGGTCGCGGAGAACAGCAATGTGGTGAACCCCGACCGACTCGTGGCTCAGCAGATACCCACGATGCATGAACGTGCGATGGCATCCCGGGGCGAAGGCAGGGGTTTATTGGCACCGCTGGCAGGTAACCTCGTTTCCCTGGCAAGCAGTTCAGTGAAAAAGATCATCGCGAACGATAAGAAGAAGTACGGTGCAACGTATGAGTTCGGTCTTACCGACCTCTACTTTTATGATCAGCTTTCAGAAGAAGGTCCGTTTGATCCCGTTGGCTTGCAGTTCAGCGGCTTCAAACTCATCCGGACATTCCAGGATAAATCGGGGAAGACGGACACGGCTTTGGTTGTGGATCTCGGCATCGATACAACCAACATTGCCGAGGTGATCAATAACTCGGTATTTCGGCTTCGTGTGAAATCATTTGATCTTCGATATGCAAAAGCAAAGGTGGCGAAAGGGACTAAGGATAAGAAGCTCAACATGGATATCGAAGTGATTTTCACCAGCTCCTATGTCGGCGCAGACGGGTTGATCAGTGAAAAGGTCACGCTTGGAAAATTTTACCTGCTGTTGCGTGATATGCCGCTGGACCGGTCCCAGCCTGGTTATGCAGCCTATTACAATAGTCTGTCAGACAGCCTGCTTACGGGGAAATCTTTTATTGTCCCACGTTCTGTTGGACACTACAGAAATACGATTGGCGAAATGCGGCAGGCATTCAGCCGTGGGGCATATTCGATCGAGGTGAAAGTAAAGGAAAGCTCGAGGAACAATTTTGTCACCCGCATGCTATTCGAGAACGCAAACATGATCATCGACGCTTCAAGCAGTGGACTTAAATCGAAGTTGAGCAAAAAATTATAATGGGTACAGCAAAGAAAATATTACTCAGCATCCTCAGTGGGACGGCTATCCTGATAATAAGCTGGAAGTACCAGAACTATGACTATTCCCTGTCGGTAGAGGATGGATTTATCAAAAAGATGTTTTGGGCAAAGGATTACATTTATTCGGCTCCTTCCCGCGCTGCTGCAAATTTTGTTTTCATAAATACCGGTAAAGACCTGGCCCTTATAGAAGATACGATGGATTATGGCGTTGTTGCGGTTTCCGATCGGGAAAAGCTGTACAGGTTCCTGTCGGAACTCGACAACTATCCTGGTAAAGCGTTGTTCAATGTGATCGACCTGCAATTTTATTATCCGTATAGTAAGGAGCCGCTGATGGATAGCCTGTTGAACAGCCTGGTGGCGGGCAGACAAAATATCCTGATACCAATTTTGAAGTCGTCCAATGGAGAATATCGTCAGCCTTTGTATAACGCGCAGTATGCGTACTCAGACTATCGCACCTTTGGTTCATCCTTCAACAAGTTCAGGTTGATGAACCAGGAGCGGATTTCCTCCATTCCAGTAAGACTCCATGAGTACATTACGAAGTCAACATACAAAGACCACTGGTTTTTCCCGACATGCGACGGGCGGCTTTGTTTATCAGCACTGTGGCCAAACTATTACCTGCGAAACAGCGACATCAATGGGTTGAACTATGAAACGGAGCTGGGAAATATTGCACAGGATCAACCCCGGCGGTCGAAGGGAAATGTTTCGGCTGAGTATTATAATATTGGGGAGTTATTGTTCGATATGGATGCCGACCGCGCGAAGTATGCCCGGTTCTTTGACGATAAGATCGTGATCATCGGCAATTTCCAGGAGGACATGCACTCCACGCCTGTCGGCAAAATGGCCGGTCCGGTGCTGTTGGCAAACATTTTCCTTTCCTTGCTGAATGGACAGCACATTGTCAGCTACTGGATGATCGGGTTCCTGCTTGCTGCTTTTTCAGGCCTGAGCTATATTGCCTGGTTCAGACGGATGCCGGAGCTCAAATTCCGCTTCAGGTTTTTATTTTCTTCTTACCTCGTGAAATTTATCCGCGGCTATGTTTCCTATTTCGGCTGCATGTTCCTGTTATCGATACTTGTTTTATGGTTGTTCAATGTGCAGGTCGCGCTATTTCTCCCATCGTTGATCTTTACCACCATCGAATATATACGTTTAAAAAAATACAAGGATCCTCCGTTGCCAAAGGCGGTTCCCTCTACGTAGTATGCGGTTGTTAATTACCATATGGTTCATTTCAACTTCGCTGGCTGGTGCTGCGCAACCTGAGTCACCGTTGCAACTGATCAGCCGGTATACCTTGCAAATACAGCGTGATCCAGCTAACGCTGACGCCTATCTGCAACGAGGAAATGCGTACAATGCCCAGGGCAATTATCAGCAGGCGATAGCAGATGCGAATTCAGTTCTGAAATTAGTGCCGACACAGACTGCAGCATTTCGTATACGCGGTTATGCAAACTATTTCCTGAAAAACTTTGATTCGGCGGCAGCGGACCTGGGGCGCGTACTTGCCAATAACCCACGCGACACCATGGCCTGGAACTGGCGAGGCAACTGCCATTACTACCTGGAAAAGCTGTCGCTTGCAGTGGAGGATTACAGCAGTGCGTTGGCGCTTGACCCCACGTATGCGATGGCCTGGTTCAACAGGGGTGAAACGTTGTACTGGATGGAGAAATACGATGAGGCCATTGGTGATCTTTCTGAAGCAATCACACTCAACCCGGCTTATGTCCGCTCGTGGTATTTACGCGGCATGTGTTATCTGTCACAAAAGAAATACAAACCGGCAAACAGTGATTTTACTGAGGTGTTAAAAATCGATGCTGTGCATCGGGGTGCGTTGAACGGAAGAGGTCTTGCCTATTTTTATAGTGCGGAGTACGACGCGGCACTCACTGATTTCTCATCAGCTATACTAAACAATCCCAAAGATGGCAATGCCTGGGTAAACCGGGGAAATCTGTACAAAAAGACTGGTCGCAATGACCTGGCAGCCCCCGATTTTTCACAGGCCCTGCTGATCGATCCGGATAATGCAGATGCGTTGTTTAGTCTCGGTAACATACAACTGGCAAGCCATCAGCCACGGTTGGCGGTGGCAAGTTTTACCCAGGTGGTAAAGCTTGATCCTCTGCTGGTGGAGGCATTGGCAAACAGGGCGGAGGCGTTTATTCAACTGACCAGGTACGATAGCGCTTTGGCAGATTACAGCGCTGCTGCCAGGCTGAGGCCGGGAGATGTCACGTTGCTATCGGCGAAGGGTATTTGTTTCCAGAAAATGAACCGGCCCGATTCAGCGGTACGTTATTTTAACGAGGCGATCAGCGTCGATCCATCCTCGGTTGGAGCGTTGGTGGCAAGAGCTAACTTTTATGCTTCCAGGAATGAACATGCGAATGCGATACAGGATTTCACCCGGGCATTAAACATCGATCCCAAAAGTGAAGAAGCAAGGAACAACAGGGCCAATACATTTTATTACCAGGAAAAACATGAACTCGCGGTGAGTGATTACAACCTGGTGCTGATGATCAATCCGTCGAATTTCGCGGCCATGTTAAATCGTGGTAATGCGCTGCGGCAGCAAGGGAAGTTGCCGGAGGCTATCAGGGATTTTTCAACTGTTATCAGGAACAAGTATGCTGTTGGTGTGGCATTGAGGCAACGCGGCGATATTTTCCTCGAGCTGGGAAGTTACGATTCGGCGGCGATGGATTATGATGCGGCACTACGACTGGACCCACGCGACACGATCAGCCTTAACAACAGAGGGCTGGTCTTTTACAAGACAGGTAAATACGAATCCGCGCTGAAATATTTCTCCGATGTGATTAGTTTGGACCCTGCTCATCTCGTAGCACTCAACAACCGTGGCAATAGTTATTTCCGCCTGGGAAAATTTGACCTGGCGAAGAAGGACTTTGAGCGCGTACTGAGCATCGATCCCAAAAATGCGGAGGCATTTGATAATCGGGGGAATTTGTACTTCAAACTGAAAAAGCTCCAGGAGGCTCTTGACGATTACAATGCCGCGCTTCGTGTGCGGCCGTCGTTCGTCAGCGCGCTCAACAATCGAGGCAATGCCTACCTGGAAATTGGTGAGGACCGGTTGGCGATTGCTGACTACACGCGAATATTGGAATTATCCCCGGGTAACATCACCGCCCTCTTTAATCTTGCCAACCTCTATTTCAAAAAATTCAACTTCGACTCCACGAGATGGTATGCTAATGAAGCGCTAAGGATACATGGACCTCATGCAGCCGCCCTGAACCTGCGGGCAATGGCGAACTACGCCACCAGCAACCTGGAAGAGGCAGCGTGGGATGTAAATCATGCATTGCGGCTCGATCCAACATTGCAGGAGGCGCTTAATACGAGAGGAATGATCTACTCCTACCAGGGGGAGTACGATTCAGCACTTTATTTTTTCAACAAAGCCATTCGGACAAACCCGGAATATACCGATGTCCTAAACAATCGAGGGCTGGTCTATTACAACATGAACCTGTTCGAACTTGCTGCTAAGGACTATGTGAAGGCGCTTGCTGTGAGTCCGGATAATGCCCGTATCATGATCAATTTGATGTTGACCTATATAGCGGCAGATGATTTTGAAAATGCCTACAAGTATTACAGTCAATACAGGAGCCGGAAGCTGGCAGGATATATGGAGCAACACAAGGCTTTCAACTTTCTGAAAAAATACATTGAAGCCTGTGCGGAACATGTGCGGCTCAGGAATTACAAGGAAGCGCTGCCATTGCTGCTTTCGGCCATTGAGGAGTACAAACAGGCGAACCAGGACCAGGGAACCAACAGGATGCTGGCTTATGAATACGCCAATGTTATCTACCGGACGGCCTGGGTGCTGGAGCAACTGGCCCGTATGGAAGAAGCCAGCCAGTATTATCACAAAGCAGCGATATTGAATCCTGGCTTGAAGGGAATCAACACCAGGATAGAAACGGCGGACCGGAGCTTAGCGAAACGTGCGGAAACAATTCAGCAACCACCGGAGATTCGTTTATTAACACCTGTGCCCACGGGCGAGAAAACAGTAGCGATGGAAAGTACTGCAGCGGGCGAGGTCTTCGTCAGTGGTATTGTTAAAGCGGCATCGGGAATCCAATGGGTCAAGGTGAACGGGCAGGATGTGACGAGCCTCAAAGCGGATGGTTATTTTTCCATTTCCATAAAAAATTCTGCACCGGCGCTAACCATTCAGGCATCAGCAAATAAAGGCGACATCAGCACAGCGACCTGGCAATGGCAGACCGCTATGGCACAGGCGGGCGACGCGCTTGATATCATTCCTTTAGATGCGGTGAAGCAGCAGTCGTTTCATGCCGTACTTATCGCCTGCAGCAACTATAGTGGAAAATGGAGCAAACTGGCAACGACGATAGATGAAGCGAAAGCCTATAAAAAATTGCTGGTGAGCCGGTATGGGTTCAAAGAGGAAAATGTGCTTGAGTTGTATGATAAGGAATATGTGGAGATACTTTCGGGGCTTTACGGAAAGTTGCAGTCGCTTGGTGAGTCAGATAATCTTGTCATACTCTTTGCGGGGCATGGCACTTACCGCGAGACAGCTACCGAGTTGATCGGTTATTGGGTTCCATTGAATGCAAAATCGCCGGAGATCGATTATATATCCAACAAGAAGCTTGACGAACTTATATCGGGTAGCAGTGCGAGGCATATCCTGATGATGTCCGATGCGTGTTACAGTGCCACGATGCGCGGTGGTGGGTTGGACCAGGATAAGATCATCCCGAAGAAACATGAGTTCAATTATAAGAGCAGGCAGATATTTACGAGTGGTGGTGTCGAAA
Organism: Bacteroidota bacterium; assembly: GCA_023430465.1. GTDB lineage: Bacteria > Bacteroidota > Bacteroidia > Chitinophagales > Chitinophagaceae > JAEZAM01. The sequence goes on from JAEZAM010000154.1 coordinate 6,668, forward strand.
AAGTGCCGGAGCAAAGTGTATTTATAAAAATGGTGATGAAGGCGCTGGAGGAGAATGATGAAAAATATCTTTCCATCAAAGTTTTATATAACCTGATTTTCAATGGGGTCAAAAGCCAGACGAACAATGAGCCGGAACTCAACAGGTTTGGCAAAGACGGCAATGAGGGCGGACAATTTTATTTTATCAGAGCAAATTGACAATATGAAGTCGATCCTTGTTTTCCTGCTGACGCTGGTTGTGGCTAATGCAGCAGTTGCGCAGTACACCGTTACCAAGGTAAATGGTCATGTGATCAATAAAACCACGGGCATACCGCTTGCGCCAGGTGCCAGGCTGAGAGATGAGGACATACTGGAGTTTTCGTCGGCCAACGACATGGTGCGGGTGATTGTATCCGGTAAAGGTGTCTATGTGATCACTCCGGGGCCCAGAAAAGGCGATGGTGAAAGCGTGATTGTGGAGATGCTGAAATCTGCTTTGAAGATAAAATCAAAGGAGGGGTACCTCAGCGGAAGGTCCGGTGAGGAGGAAATGATACCGCAGGTGCTGGAGGTGAATGCGGAAGCCAATAATCGCATCGTGGTGACAGCAATGAACAAGTATTTGTTTGATCCGGCCGTGTTTGATGTAAAGAATGGTGGGCGCTTTTTTCTGCAAACGGAGCTACCGGGTGCGCAACCCCGGATTAAACCCTTGTTGAGCATTGACGACACCCTGGTGATCAGGGCGGCGGATTTCGATACAAATATTACTGCTATCTATAAGATCGGTTTTTTCAATAAGCAAAAGAACAGCAGCCAGTCGCTTGCGGAGGTCATTCCGGCGATTGACACGACGGGCGAGATGGAAAAGATCATTGGGGTGATCATTGCCAACGGGGGTGTTGCTGATAAAGAGGCCCTCTTCAAAATAACTTATGAGGAGGTGTATGAGGCGATCGGGAAGCCGCCTTCCATTCTTTTCCGTGAGCAGTTTGAACAGCAGTATGCAGGTGTAAAACAGGCAAAAAAATAATACTGTTATGAAACGTATCATAGTATGTTGTGATGGCACGTGGAATAAGCCTGGGATCAAGGATCGCGGTAAACCGGTGGAGACGAATGTAGAGAAGATATATAAGGCTGTCCATTGCAATGCAACATCAATGGAGCAGGTGAAATATTATGGCCAGGGTGTGGGGACGAGTTTTGCGGTGACCGATCGCATCGTCGGAGGCAGCACGGGTTTGGGTATTGACCGCAATATCAAGGATGCGTATAAGTTCATCATGTGGAGTTATGAGCCGGGGGATGATATTTACTTGTTTGGGTTTAGCCGCGGAGCTTATGCCGTGCGGAGCCTGGCCGGGTTGATAAGGAACTGTGGGATCATGCAGCCTGCCTATTTGCATTTGGTAGATGAGGCGTACCGTCTTTACCGCGACAGGACGGATCTCACGCATCCTGATAGTGATCTGATGAAAGCTTTCAAGAAGTCGTATGCAATCGAACCAGAGACGAAGTTGAAATTTCTGGGCGTATGGGATACGGTGGGTGCTTTAGGAATACCGGTCAGATGGTTTGAATGGTGGAATCGTCGGTATCAGTTTCATGATGTCAAACTCGGCAGCCAGATCGAGTATGCGTATCATGCCCTGGCACTGGATGAGAGAAGAAAAGTTTTTTCACCTGCGTTATGGGAAATTAACAGTGAGGCGAAGGAGCAGACCTGTGAGCAGGTATGGTTCCCAGGAGTGCACAGCAATGTGGGGGGAGGATATGCGGATGCGGGTCTTAGTGATATTGCGCTAAAGTGGATGATTGAGAAAGCGGCAGCGACGGGGCTGGAGTTTGATGAGGCTGTGGTAGCGAGTTTGCATGGCGATAGCCGCGGCGAGTTAAGAAATTCATGGACAGGCATTTTTCGCATGACGGGTCAGTTGCTTCGTGCGATCAATGTGGAGATGCACGAGCAGTTGGATAAAGTGAAACAGGCAAATAAGCCGGTGAAGAAGATCAGGAATGAGCGGATACATTATACCTGTGTGGAGCGTTCGCATTTGGTCGAGACTTACAGGCCGAAGAACCTCACTGCGGCGATAAAGAAGGGGATTCGGTTTGAGCCGGTGAAGGATAACTGGCAGTCGGAATGGCTGAGGTACCTGGAGGCGTTCGATGCGGAGACGGGGGAGTATAGGAAGTAGGGAGGTTAAGGTTGAGGCTGAGGTTGAGGCTGAGGTTGAGGTTGAGGTTGAGGTTAAGGT
>JAEZAM010000067.1 GCA_023430465.1 Bacteroidota bacterium
CGGCTGGATAAGGCAAAGCTGGTGGCGAACGCGGAAACGATCCTCTGGGATGAGGGTGCGAAGGAGGTGGTTGAGCAGGTACGGGCACACACCAATGGCCGCGGCGCGGATGTCTGTATTGAGGCCGTGGGATTTGAACCTGATCGCAACCTGCTGGATCGCGCGAAAGCTGTTATTAACCTGGAGAAAGGATCGACAAAAGTGCTGGAAGCCTGCATGAGTGCGGTACGACGTGGCGGTATCGTGTCAGTTCTGGGCGTGTATCCTGTTAATTATGATAACTTTCCGCTGGGTCAATTTTTCGATAAAGGCATAACCATGCGTGGTGGCCAGGCGCCTGCACATAAATACATTGATGAATTGCTCGGTTATGTGGTGGAAGGGAAAGTGAAGCTGGATGATGTAATCACGCACCGTCTTCCGTTGTCAGAAATTGCGCATGGATATTCCATCTTTAAGAAGAAAGAAGATAATTGTGTGAAGGTAGTGCTGGATCCCTGGGCCTAGAAAACACCGATCATTGGAAACTCATTACTAAAAATAAAAAGAAGGATGCAACAACCGTTCACAGCAGCGTGTTGTTGCATTTTTATTTGCAAGCTTTTCCATAATTAGCCTGCTTTTGCTTTCTTTTCGCGTTCCACTGCAATTGCTCTGCGTTTTTTCCATTTTGTAACGATCTCCGGCTCGTGTACGGGCTTACCTTTCTTATCGGTGAGCCCGGTGGATTTGGCGAGCAAGGAGCTCAACCTGGTGATCCGTGGATTTATTTTCAGCCGGCTCGTTTTGATGTACGAAGCCAGTGTCATCGCAATGGCTTTATCGATGATCTCTATTTCGCTTTTATAATCTTTGGCTTTGCGATAAAGTATCATGAGCCTGGTGTACGCAGGATCGTAAGTGTGGTGTTGCCGGAGGAGTGTCTTGTAAATATAAATAGCGGTTTCTGCGTTGTTGTTGCGCTCTTCATGGAGGCCGAGTTTAAAGGCCTGATCGCGCGACAAGCCGGTGATATCAGGCCGGTTTGCTTTATTGCTGTGGACGACTCGCATGTGGCATATATTGATCAAGAATCGCCTGTACGCGCTTTTTCAGGTTTTCGGGGCAATTGGTATTAAACAACACATGGGCCGGGTCGGTACCGATATGGTAGCACTGGCTGGGCTTCATCTGCACACCGTCCACATCCACCAGGTCATTGTCGAGTTCTGACAGAGCCGATTTAAAGCGGACAAGCATATCTTCATTTGGAGTGTTCATGATGATTGGAGTTGTCAGTATAAAAATACCCCGCCATCCGGTGATGGCAGGGCAATTACCTATAGCTGGAAATTATTTAAGTGATGACTGGATCGCTTTAGCCTGGTCGAGGTGAGCACGCAGCTTCGGCAATGTCTTTGCTGCAAGGGCTTTAACGTCTGCATCCTTTGCATCATTTGCGGCATCTTCAAACAGGTCTACGGTTTTCTGATGGTCTTTCACCATAGCGTCCATGTAATCCTTGTCGAACTCTGCGCCTGATTTCTTGGAAAGATTGTCAGCGGTTGATTTGTGCTCATCAGATACTGCAGCGGGCAAGGTTACGTTTTTACTGGCCGCGAGGCTTTTCACGTCTGCATTTGCACCTGTGTGATCAGTAACCATCATAGCCGCAAACTCTTTCACTTTTGCATTCGTAGCTTTTTGCTGGGCCATTTTACCCAGTTCTACTTCTGCCATACCGCCGTCAGCAGCTTTAACGAGAAAGTCAGAGCTTTCGTTATCAATGGCGGCTCCGGGCATATTGTTATCATTTGCCATTTCCTGCTTGGCTTCATTGGCAGAATCCGCCTTTTCTACGCTGTCTTTTCCTTCATTATTACAGGCAAGCAACGCAAAAGGGAGAGCCAGCCAAAGGGAATTTCTTTTTTTCATAACAAACTTTTTATAGATAAATGTTGGTTTACCATCTTTCGGTTGAAAAATACGTGCCAGTTAAATTTCGCTGTGAATCATGGCTTTAGCAGGTATTTTGTAGAACCCCTTCCCCAATACGCCCACATAACCGGGGGCAATACTGCAGTGACAGGGGGTGTAGGGGATGGAATCTTCACTGCGGAGAAATAATATGCGGTCGTGATTCCTGATGACTGCGTGTGAACTGCGGAGTATAAGCCGGAATAGGTTACTTTTGCGGCGAATGCGAGAAACTCGAGGAGAAGCTATGCCAACACCAACTGTGATGATTTTTGATGATGACCAGGACCTTCTGGAAATCTGCCAGATGATTCTTTCGGGAATGAAACTCCAGGTCATATGCCGGGATAACTGTCGGAATGTGATTACTGATATAGAAGCGAGTAGTCCACAACTTGTACTTATGGACAACCGCATCGGCCCTAAAGGCGGTGTAACGGCGATCCGCCAGATCAAGGAGAACTATCCCTCCATACCAGCCATTTTTTTATCGGGAGATGCAAATATTCAGGAACTCGCCCTTGAAGCGGGGGCAGATGCGTATCTGTCGAAGCCATTTGATGTAGACAAACTGGAAAAACTGGTAAGCGACTGGCTGGGGAAATTGAAGTCGCCCCATCAGTGATGCATCACCTGTGAAAGTTTGTCTTTCAGCACAGGCACGCGGATCGGTTTGGGCAGGTAGGCATCGGCACCACAGGTGTCTGCAATCGTCCGGATATCAAGATCTGCGGAGATCAGAATCACCCCGATTTTCGCGGTCTGGTTGTTACTCTTTATTTCTTTACAAAAATCCCGGCCATCCTTTCCATCCATATTGATGTCAAGCATGATGACATCGGGCTGATATTGTTGAACCTTTTGATGAAATTGTTCGCCATTGGGGGCTGTGTCCACTTCAAATCCATTTGCCCGCAACTGGGAATGGATCAGGTAAAGGAAATCTTCATCATCGTCCACCACTAATATCTTCATATGTTGCATAGGTAGGGTTTATACCATAACAACAAAAACAATTATAAGGCCGCAAAATTTAAAGGGCTTTCCGGTAGAAAACGACAGCTTAATGTGTAATAAAATGCACAGGGAAAGAAGATCATCCCTCTTTTGCCGCTGCCTTCTCCACCAACGAAGTGATAAGGCGGGTGAGTTCGCCATAGTCGAAGGGCTTTTCCACGAATGCCGCAGCACCCGCTGCGCTGGCGCGTTCGCCCAGGTTTTTATGTGCTGAGATGATGACTACAGGAATATCACGTGTTTCCGGGGATGACTTTAACATGCGGCATATTTCAATTCCAGACTTTCCGGGGAGCTGATTATCCAGTAGAAACAAGGCAGGAAGTTGATCCGATTCGGTCTGAAGCTTCTCACCATCGGGGTATCCCATTACAGTAAAGCCGGCATTTTCAAGTATAATTCTGAAAACGAGTTGCAGGTCGGGATCATCTTCTATGACTACTATCTTCCTGGACATAACTAGATCAATCAAATGGTGTACCGTTCCCTTCGATCTTCATGAAAGATTGCGCCTCAATTTACCAAAACTTTAAAGTTGGTCAAGTTTATTTTGAGAGCAGAGTGCGAAAAGCAGAGTGCGGCCCTGCGTGCCGAAGGCAGGGTGCGGAGTATGATGCGGTGCTGATTGCGTTGGCGGTCTCCAGCCTACAAGACCGTACGGTACCTGGCTCGCTGTGCTCACCGCAATCAGTGCCCGGGCATTGGAAGAATGAAAGATGATCTGTTGATTAAACCTCGCTCTAGCCCGATCTCAACCTCACCCTTAACCTCAACCTTAACCTCAACCTTAACCTCAAACTCACTCCGACTCCAGCGCAGGTCAATTCACCTCCAGTCCATCTTTATTCGGCAGCACGGGGAATGCACCATGTGGTTCTGCCTGGTACCAGTAGGCAACGGAAGAAATATCATCCTGCAGTGGCAGATAGCGGCCGCCGCTTCGCCAACCCAGCGCCTGTATCGTCACTTTGAGATCTTTTTCAAAACGGATCGGATCCGTAATGTGCCAGCGGTATAAGCCAAAACGATTGTTGACATTGTACATGCCGTCATCCGTTACCACCTGGTGCATGCCACTATAGGGTGTGGAGAATTCCTGGTATTTGGACACCACCACACCTGCTTCATTTTTTGTTCTTGTTTCGAAATTATACGATCCGCAGAAATAATCTTCCGTACCCGTTCCGCATATCGTTGGAAATTCCTTGTCGCCATCCATGAAAAATTTTATCTCGCCCTCGCCCCACCATCCGTTATTATTTACGCCCCAGGCCATATATGTGCCTACGTAATGTCCTTTGCCCCGGATGCTGTCCACTATCGTATAAACACCTTTATATGGCAGGGGGTTGATCCTCCTGAACTGTGCATGAAAATAAGCTGCATCTGCCGGCACCTCCGTGAGTACATAATCCACCTGGTAATAAAGCACCATATCGTTCTCATCCATGTTCTCCATCGTGATCCGGCATTTCCTGCGGAATGGCATTGGCCAGTATGAATTGAATGCACTTCCAGGATTGACACAGACTGCCAGCGAAGTCAACGGTGCATAGCGGCCCCAGCCCATGCCGAAAAAATCGCCGACAGGAGATTCCACCGAGGGGGTCTTTTCATCGTCCCAATAAATCCGGAGGATTGAATTCCTCCAGTTGCCCGTTGGTGTCATCCAAATATGCTGGATCGCACCGGGACCCTCCATCTCTGCTACCGTGAATGTTGTTTTTGCTTTGATAACAACACTGGGGCTCACCTTCCAACCCTGGCCAAGATCACGCGATGCCGCCTGTCCCGTGCCGGTAGTAGCCATGCCGCCCTTCCCTTTCTCGCCTGTGAAATTCTCCGGACTGATCGACCGCGTCTTTGCATCTGAAAGACGGTAGATATTACCCATATTGACATCGATGCCATTGAATTTCTGAGCGGTTAAAAAAGTAGACAATAGCAGCAATGCGGCGAGCAACGTAAATCTCATACACGTAAATTTTACTGAATATAATTCATTCAGCACCGTCCTCAGCGCAACAGATATCGCCTGGCAAAATTTGTCTGTCTTATCCCATTTAGTTTCCTACAATGAAACGATACGTACCGGAACCCACCGTCCATTCGGCTTCACCATCTTTTCTCACCGCTGCTGATCTGATCTTCCTGTCTGCCTCCATCAATTTCGCATCTTTCTTCACGGGTAATACAATTACCGCGGTGGTGTTTGGTGGAACAGTAAACGTATATACCAGCGAATCCGTTTTTCTCTCCCAGCCCGACCTGATCTCTCCATAAGGACTGTTCAGATTTGCACTTGCAAATGACAGCGATTTGTTTGGTCGTGGCTGAAAGCGGATCTTTTTGTAACCGGGCTCCGCCAGTTCAATCCCGGCCACTACCCTGTACATCCAGTCGCCTATGGCGCCGTATGCATAGTGATTGAATGAGTTCATGCCCACGTCCTGGAACGTACTATCCGTTTTTTGTCCGTCCCATCTTTCCCAAATGGTCGTAGCACCCATACGAACCGGGTACAGCCAGGAAGGAAATGTTTTCTGAAGAAGTAATGAATAGGCAAGGTCAGTGTAACCGTTATCACTCAATACATGACAGAGATAGGGTGTACCGAGGAAGCCGGTTGACAAATGATTATCACGTTCGCGGATATCCTGCGCGAGGTATCCTGCTGCATTCGCTTTGAGGTTTTCAGGAATAAGATCAAACATCAGTGCCAGTACATAGCCTGTCTGTGATTCAGCACTGACCCGACCTTCCGCGGTAACATAATGTTTCACAAAATTCGCCTTGATCTTTTGAAACAGCCCTTCGTATTCGGCCCTGTCCGCCGTTTTTCCGAGCTCAGCAGCAGCCTGCGCCAACAGTTTCGTTGACCATGCATAGAACATCGTTGCGATCATATCAGGATTGGTGTAGCCATCATTTTCCGTTTGCCGCATTGATTTATAAAACAACCAGTCGCCGAATACACTGCCGCCTTTCCAGAGATAAGTCTCACCTGCTTTCTTGCGGATATGTTCAACGTATGCTTTCATCGAGGGATATTGTACTTCCAGCAGACGACGATCGCCATAAACCTGGTAAAGCGTCCATGGTGCGATGGTTGCCACATCACCCCATCCGGCAGAAGTGGCTTTATTCACGAGCGCATCCGGTACAACAAACGGCACGCCCCCATCCGGATACTGGTCTGCAGCCACATCTTTCATCCACTTTGTAAAGAAAGCAGCAACATCCATGTTGAAGGCGGCTGTACGAACGAATGCCTGGGCGTCACCCGTCCAGCCAAGGCGTTCATCCCTTTGCGGGCAATCGGTGGGCACATCAAGAAAATTACCTTTCTGTCCCCATTGAATGTTATGTTGAAGCTGGTTGACCAGGCTGTCGGAACAGGTGAAGTTGCCGGTAAGGGCCATGTCCGAATGAACGACAACACCAGTGAGGTTTTCAGGTTTTAGTTCACCTGGAAAACCATCGATGGCTATGTACCGGAAACCAAAGAAGGTAAAGGTGGGCTCATACACTTCACGGCCCTCTCCTTTCAGCACATAACGCGCTGTAGCGGCAGCATCCCGCAGGTTGGCAGTATAGAATTCTCCATACTTATCCAACACCTCTGCATGACGAATGGTGACCATCGTGCCAGCCGGACCCGTCACGTTCAGGCGGACCCAGCCTACCATGTTCTGACCAAGATCCGCCACCAGCGTACCCTTCGGCGTGCGGAAGATGCGGATTGGTTTTATTTCCTGTATCCGTCTCACGGGAACTGTCTCCGTAGCGATAAGATTTCCTCGCGGATAAGTTACTTTCCGCGCCGCGTTCCAGGAGCGGTCATCATACCCGGCCAACTGCCAACCCTTCTTCTCCTTTCGTGCATCGTAGGTCTCGCCTTCGTAGATGCCATTCAGGGTGATTGGTCCATCGAGTGTATATCGCCAGGTTTCATCAGTGCCGAGCACCTCACGTGTTCCATCGGTGTAGTTGATCTCAAGTTGTGCAAGCAGGCCTAATTTTTTTCCCCATATACCCCAATTGTTTTCCCATGCAAGCGGACCACGATACCAGCCATCACCAAGCATGGCCGAGATCGCATTTGGACCACGTTTCAACAGGGAGGTGACATCATATACCTGGTACTGAAGACGCTTGTTGTAGCTGGTCCATCCTGGCGTCAGTACATCTCCGCTGACGGGCTTACCGTTGATAGACATCGTATAGAGGCCATGTGCTGTACTGTATAAGGTAGCACTGGCAATTGCTTTTGGCAAGCTGATCTCTTTCCGAACCAGGAGGGCAGGTATCTTACGAACCGTATCTGTTTGTTGTTCTATCCACGATGCCTTCCATTCGAGAGAATCAAGGAGACCCATCTGCCAGTGAGCCACATCACTCCAGGCTGAGCTTTTACCATTATTATCCCAGATCATCACCTGCCAGTAATATTTTTTTCCTGATTGCAATGCAGGACCTGCGTAATCTACGAGAACAGATGTGGAGGCGGTCATTTTCCCGGACTCCCACACACGTGCAGCGCTGCTCCAACGTGGAGAAGTGAACACACGAATCGAATACGCAGTCTGCTGCACATTTTCAGCGCGGGCCTGTAATTTCCAACTGAATCTTGGCTGCCTGGTATCTACCCCTAGTGGATTTACTTTGTGCTCCAGGCGCAGATCGTAGACACTGGTATTTTGCGCGCCCAGGTGACAAACGGAGAAGAAAGACAAGCAGGTGATTAATAATTTCAACATGATAGAATGGGTTATTGTGGACGTAAATATTTCAGTTTAAAAATTTTCGCGATCAGTTTTTTGTTTTTAAAAGTCACTTAGTCGCTCTTTTTGTCTGGAAGACTAAAAGCAACATACCGGTCACCTGACTTCGTTCCCAGCTTGCCTCCCCCACATGCGATGACGATGAATTGCTTTCCCTTGATTTCATAAACCGCTGGCGTTGCAAAAGCTGCGGCCGGCAAATCTGTTTCCCACAACAGCTTACCGTCACGCTTTCGAAATGCCCGGAATTTGGCGTCGGAAGTTGCTGCGATAAAGATCAGTCCACCGGCTGTGACTACGCCGGCGCCGTAGTTTTCGGTACCAGTGGGTGATTTGCTTTGAGGGAACCGTTTATCATGACCCAATGGCTGCTGCCAGATATATTCACCGGTTGACAAATCGAGTGCATTCAGGGTTCCCCATGGTGGGGCAATGGCAGGCAGTCCTCCGGGTGCCATGAATTTTGTATATCCCGCAATCGTATAAGGAAGATCGTAGGGGCTGTTGATTTTGCCTGGTAACGAGGGATATATCGCCGATTCAAGTCCCGTATTTCCCAATACATATGAGGCTATGGCTTCCCTTTCCATTATAGACAAATGAGCGAATGCAGGCATCATCCTGCGGCCTGACTGCAGGAGTGAATCAAATCGGTTGAACGTATATCGGCTCTGTAACTTGTCGATGTCAGGATAGTTTCCGGATCCGTTTTTTTCAGCTCCGTGGCAGCTCATGCAATGGGCCTGGTAAAGTTCACCGCCGGCCACACGATATGTTTTTGTAGGAGAGGAAGTGTTCTTCGCCACCGGTACGGCTGTTATCAGCCAGGGCATTTCATTGGCATTGATGTAAAGTATGCCGGTCTCAGGGTCTACTGCTGGTCCGCCCCATTCGGCACCTCCATCCAATCCGGGAAACATGATGGTACCGTGCAATGAAGGAGGATTGAAGATATGATCGGCACGATGCCGGGCGAGTGCTGCCCGCACAGAATCCTGCGAGGACGGTGATAATAACGGATTGACATCAGCGGCCGTAAATGATTGCCGCATGAACGGAGCCGGTTTCACCGGGTATGGCTGTGTCGGCGAAAGTTTCTCACCAGCGAGATCTGAATCAACAGGAACTGCCCGTTCTTCTATCCGGTAGATGGGCTTACCGGTCTCACGATCAAACATGAACACCATTCCTGTCTTTGTCGTGATGACCGCCGCATCATGCCTTTTACCCTCACGAGTGAAAGACACCAATGCAGGGGCCGATGAGAAATCCCGATCCCATACATCATGATGTATATACTGGAAATGCCATTTTCGTTTACCGGTAGCCGCCTCCAGGGCTATGATACAGTTGGCAAACAAATTATCTCCCAGGCGCTGACCGCCATACCAGTCGTACGAAGCCGAACCCGTAACCGCAAATATCAGTCCGCGCTGGTGATCCACGCTCATCCCACACCAGTTATTGGCACCACCAGTGTATTGCCATGCAGAGGGCTGCGACCAGGTGTCATAGCCAAACTCTCCCGGCTGTGGGATGGTATGAAAGATCCAGACCTGTTTTCCCGTGCGGACGTTGTAACCACGAATGTGTCCCGGTGCAGCCCTGGGACCCTCGTCTACCCTTGATCCGATAACGAGAACGGAATCATGGATCACGGCTGGCGTGGTCGAGGTGATGAACAAATCACTTACATCCCGGCCCAGGCCCTCATGCAGGTCAAGGCGGCCATTATTACCGAAAGATGGCACCCGTTTTCCGGTAACTGCATCGAGCGCATAAAGGAATGATCCGGCCGTGAAGTAAATGCGTTGCGCTCCCCTGCCATCAGACCAGTAACGAACTCCCCTGGAATTATTGAGAATAAAAAATAACCTCTTCTCCCCCGGGATAGAATCGAACGGGTCAAATTTCCATATCTCCCGGCCCGTTGCAGCGTCAACCGCAAATACGTTCATCTTAGGATTGATGCCATATAAAACACCACCCACTACGATCGGATTGCATTGTACCTGTGATGAATTTACCGTATCTGCATCACCGCTGGAATAACTCCAGGCAATGGCGAGTTGTTGTACATTGGATGTATCGACAGAAGAAAGCGACGAGTAGTTGACACTCTCATCAGAGCCCTTGTATGTCTCCCACGTTGCATACCTCGTTGCTTCCTTTTGAGCGCAGGAAAGCAGGCAAACAGCAGTCGTGAGTAGCGGCAGGCAAGTTCTCATCATAATTACTCAAACCGTAAATACCGAATGATCGGTTCCGGTGAAATTAGGTCACCTCATTTTTATATGGCATTAAAAATATACCTTTCTTTTAGTTCACTATGCTGCACTGTGCTGGTATCCGGACTGGTGTTGATTGGCTAACCTTATTGTCAAACCTAAAGGCATGAAACGACTTCTTGTTCCTGCACTGCTTGTCCTTTCGCTGCGGCTTGCGGCATCACCAATAGCGCCAACCGATCTCAGGACCGAATTCCTCCATAATCCGATCAATATCGCAACACCAGTACCTCGGTTCAGTTGGACATATCTCACCAATCAGCGCAATTTTACCCAATCGACTTATCATATCCAGGTGAGTGAACAGGAAGTAGCTCTCAGGGAGGGGAAGAACCTTGTTTGGGACAGCGGACTGATTGAGTCAGGTGAACAAAATAACATCAGCTATGCAGGTCCTGCACTCCGTTCCCATACCCGGTATTACTGGCGGGTCAGCATCCAGGCTAACAATGGTGAACCACCTGTATTTAGTAGTGTACATTTTTTTGAAACAGCATTCTTGCCAGATGCTGGCTGGAGCGCAAGGTGGATAGATGATGGCAAACGGCAGCCTACGAAGGATGATGCCTACTATCTGCCTGACAGAATGCCTTTATTTCGCCATAGCTTTCAGGTATCAAAGAAAATCATATCAGCCCGGCTGTACATTGCAGGCCTTGGCTACAATGAGTGCTACCTGAACGGTAGCAAGATCAATGACCATGTATTGGATCCCGGATGGACTGCATATGGAAAGCAGGTGTTGTACACGACACACGACATAACTTCTTTCCTGCGACGTGGGTCAAATGTTGCCGGTATTATGTTGGGAAACGGCTGGTGGAACCCGCTGCCCGCCCGGTTCTTCGGTCGATGGGAGCTGCGCGATTATCAACAGACCGGCCGGCCCTGTGTCAAAGCTGAGATTCATATCAACTACATGGATGGTACAACCCAGGTGATCGGTACAGACAGTAGCTGGCTGACTACCGAAGGGCCTGTTGTGCGAAACAATGTATATCTCGGTGAACATTATGATGCGCGCATGGAAGTGAAGGCCTGGCTGAAAGCAGGCAGGGTAAGCACTTCATGGAAACAAGCCGCCATAGCAGACGGCCCTGCCGGAATACTCACCCCTCAGATGCAGCCGCCTATTCGGGTGACCCGGCGTATCCGACCGGTGCGCATTACAGAAACCGGGAAGGACACGTTTGTTGTTGACATGGGCCAGAACTTCGCAGGGGTGGTGGAAATTTCTGTAAAGGGAAAACGCGGACAAAGAATCACCCTGCGATCCGGCGAAGGTCTTTTCCCTGACGGCCGAATCAACGTCATGACCACCGTAATGACACAAATTAAGAAAGGCATTATTTCCGGCGGGCCCGGTGCGCCGGAAACGGCGTGGCAGGAAGATAGCTACACTCTTAGCGGAACTGGTCGCGAACGCTGGTCACCACGCTTCACCTTTCACGGTTTTCAATTTGTGGAAATAACAGGCTGGCCAGGCAGACCCAGTGTCGATGACATCACCGGTCTGCGAATGAATGCTGACCTGCGGGTAAACGGTGAATTCACCAGTTCAGACAGCACGCTGAACCGATTGCACGACGTAATAAAATGGACCTTTCTCAGCAATGTCTTCAGTGTTCAATCAGATTGCCCCGGCCGTGAGAAGATGGGCTATGGCGCCGATATGGTCGTGACTGCCAACAGTTATATGTATAACTATGACATGTCGCACTTCTATGAAAAAGCGATCACTGATTTCCGAAATGATCAGCGTCCGCTCGGTGGGATGACGGAGATAGCACCGTCAACAGGGATCAATGACCGGGGCTATGCAGACTCAACCGGGCCGTTGGGCTGGCAACTGGCCTACCCTTACCTGCAGGATCAGCTCTTTAATTTTTACGGTGATAAAAAACTGATCGAAAAAAATTATCCTGCCCTCAGGCGACAGGTGGAGTTCCTGCGCACACAGGCAGACAATCACCTCTTCCACCGGGACATCGGTGATCATGAAGCACTCGATCCAAAATCAGAAGCCTTCAGCGCCACGTGTTTCTACCTGCACCATGTCGAGATAATCACAAAGTTTGCCGGCCTGCTTGGAAAAAAAGAAGATTCACTGACTTATGAGAGGCTTGGCAGACAGATAAGAAAAACTATCCGGGATAAATTTGAAGTGCCAAACACGGGGCGGTTTGATAATGCAACGCAGGCAGCGCAGATCTTCGCATTATGGTATAATCTTCCCACAGACAGTGCAGCCGCAATGACCGTGCTGTTGAGTGAACTGGATCGCCATAAGGGTCATCTGTCGACGGGCATATTCAGTACATGGATGATCTTTGACTTGTTACGGAAAAATAATCTACCTGATATAGCCTTCCGGCTCGCCACACAACCGGGCTATCCGGGCTGGCGATACATGCTCGACAATGGTGCAACTACCTTGTGGGAGACATGGGCGTTTCCTGAATTGTTTCCGTCACGAAATCACCCTATGTTTGGATCCATCGATGAATGGTTTTATCGTGGGCTGTTGGGGATAAACAGCCACGCACCCGGATTTCGTCACATCCTCATCCAGCCACAACTGCCTGCTGAACTTAATGAGGCCGGAGGGTATTACCATTCGGTAAGAGGTGAAATAAGGTCTCATTGGAAAAAAGACCATAACAAGCTGACGCTGCGTGTGACCATTCCCGGAAATACCACAGCGACTGTCCGGGTGCCCAGGAAAAGCGGTCCTGTGCTGGAATCCGGCAAGAACGCGACACCTGTTCGTTACGAACGGGGCTATGCTATCTTCGAGACCGGATCAGGCGATTACACATACACGTCGACAATTAAATAGACATGAGAAAAATACTGGTAACATGCTGCATCCTTCAAACCATTATGATCGCATCAGCGCAGCAGAAGACGCCCCTGTATCCGAGGGATATACCCGGAGCGATTCCCACACCAAACGCCGAGAAAACGGAAATAACGGATGGGATCATGATCGTGTCCGGCATTTCAAGGCCCGAACTGTATGTATTCACGCCCACAACCGCCAGGCGAAACGGTGCAGCGATCATCATTTTCCCGGGTGGTGGTTATTGGGTAAACGCCTTGTCACATGAAGGTACCGATGTAGCGAGAGAATGCGCGAAGTGGGGTCTCACTGCATTCGTGGTAAAGTACAGGATACCAGATTCCGCAACCATGATTAACCCCTCATTGAGTCCTTTCCAGGATGCGCAGCAGGCAATGCTGCGTGTACGCAGTGAGGCAAAAAAATATGGCATCGACCCCGCGAGGATCGGCATCATGGGTTTCTCTGCCGGTGGACACCTTGCCGCAACGCTGGCAACGAGATTCGACGAGCCCCTTCTTCCCGGTGCCTCCGCAACATCGCTACGGCCTGCCTTTGCGGCATTGATCTATCCGGTGATCAGTGCAGATAGCAGCATCGCTCACCATGGGTCATTTGATAAACTGCTGGGCAAATCGGCGTCGCCGGCAACACTTGACTCATTTTCTCATGAAAAAAATGTCAATGAAAATACACCGCCCGTGTTTCTTATTCATGCAAACGATGATGATGTTGTGCCGGTGCAAAACAGTCTTCGGTTTTATGAGGCGATGCTTCAGCACAAACGCCCCGTGGAACTGCATCTGTATCCTTCAGGCGGACATGGCTTTGGTATGAATAACCCGCGGGCGACGGGTAAATGGATGAATGAACTCAGAACCTGGTTAACGGATATAAAGATGATTTCACATCATGCCAAATGAGTTGGTTTGGGCAATAGCTGCGATAGCATTATTTTACGGCGGCTATGAGTCATGACCTGAACATCGACCTTGACAATAAAATTCCAAAATATCTCCAGATCGTTGAGGCCATTAAAGATGCCATACGCCGGGGGCTACTCAGGAAAGATCAGCGTATCCATTCGATCAATGAGCTGAGTAATCAGTATTTCCTTTCACGTGACACTGTAGAGAAGGCCTATAACATCCTCCGGGAAAAAGGTATCATCGTTTCCGTCAGGGGTAAGGGATACTTTGTGCGTGATACGAATATCGATGTGGCGCTAAAGGTGTTGCTGATCTTCAATAAGATCAGCAACTACAAGAAGCAGGCGTACAATGCATTTGTAGGCGTATTGAAAGACAAGGCGCAGATTGATCTCAAGATTCATCACTCGCACTTCTCTGTTCTCCGCTCGTTGATCGACAATAACCTTCAGGACTACAATTACGTAGTGGTGATGCCGCATTTTTATGATGATTCGGCCGAAGCGATGCGGATGTTGCGGGATATACCAGCAGAGAAGTTGATCATACTCGACAAAAAAGTCGGACCTGAATTCAAATGTGCTGCAGTGTACCAGGATTTCGAGAACGATATTGTCGATGCGCTGGGAGAAGGGCTTGACCTGTTAAAAAAATATCGCGAGTTATACCTCGTTTTTCCCAAACTCGTACCCTACCCTCCCGAGATCGTCCGGGGTTTTAAAAAGTTCTGCATGCAAAATGATTATAAGGGAGAGATTATTCCGGAGGTCGATTTCAATACAGTAGTGCGACCGGGGAAGGCCTTCATCGTAATTGAAGAAAACGACCTGGTAACACTTATAAAAAAGTGCCGGTTGAAAAAACTCAAGATCGGCAAGGAAGTGGGCATCATTTCCTACAATGAAACACCGTTGAAAGAAATCCTGCTCGACGGAATCACCGTTATCTCCACTGATCACTCCCGCATGGGGGAAGAAGCAGCGAGGCTGATACTTGAGAATAGCCGGGAGAAAATTAAAAACCCTTTCCGGCTTATCCGAAGGAAATCACTGTAATTATTTGTTTTGTTGAAGTCCGGTTGCCGTTTGTTGCATAACCATCGCGGCTCCCAGGGCGCTGGCATGTATGAATTCCGTGACAGATATCTTCACGTCAGGCAGCATCGTCTGAAGGGCGTTGACGAAATGATGGTTGCCCGCAAACCCGCCATTGATATGTATGACATCCAGATCACCGGGATCACACAATAATTTTATTGCGGATAATTGCATGTCTGCAGCCTCGTGAACCAATTGCGCGTAGGCAGGCCCGAAGCTGGTGAACAATGCCCGTGCTTTTTCCATGAAGTCATGCCTTAGCATTCCTTCACAGAAAAAAACATTGATATCCGTTGGGGAAAGATCATCACTGGTTGAAGTAGAAATGAATGCTGTTTTCAACTGTTGAGTTGCCGTTTCAACCATTGCACCGAGATGCAGCCGGCTCGCCGCGACTTTATGTCCCTGATCGAGGTAATAATACAAACAATCGGCTGCATATTGTTCTCGTGTAAGCTGGCGGGTGTAGCCCGGAACAAGAAAGATGTTCCAGGTGCCGGTGGAAAGGACTCCGACACGGCCCGTTTGGAGACCGGAATATGGGATAAGTGCGGCGCTGCTGTCGTGCAAACCGATACCGAATCGGATATCGCCATGATCAATGCTCGAAAAAGGAGAAGAAGGCGGTGGCAATAGATTTTGCAGTCCTGCATGTTTCAGCCAGGTATGATAACCTTGTTTTCCCACATCCCACATGCCGGTATGGCAACCAATGCTGCTCATATCACTAAATGGCTGACGAGTGAAGAGCCATGAGAGGTATTGGGGTAAATGAAGGCTGTATGCAATCCTCGCAACTATTTCCGGCCGCGGTTTTTTCAACCAAAACAACTGGTACCCGCTATTCAGCATTTCCAGGGCAGGTGAGCCGGTCTGCATGGAAAAAGCTTCCCTTCCCCCGAACTGATCATAAAATTTATCGGCGATCCAGCCAGGGGTCTTTTTCAAATAATCATATACAGGCAGCAGTCGTTTACCGTGCCTGTCAAGGTGAACCAACGTTGCTCCATAGGCAGAGAAGTTAACCGCTTCGATGAACCATTTCTGCCGCATCTCAGCAAGCTTGGACCTGATCCAGGCCTCGAGTGTATCGATGTCTTCGCAGTCGTCGCCGTCATCATCACGGGCAGGTGGGACGGTAATACTGCATTGGTCCAGTACTTCATAGTCCTGGCTAAAGACCACGCATTTTTTATTTGTCTTCCCAATATCGAAGACGATAATTGCTCGCTGTTCCCGCATGGTGCTCATTTTACAATCCAGTTGCGACAGTAGTTCTGCCACGCTCCTTTTCGAGCTGAGCACGTACACCCAGGTTGCGGAAAGTTTGCACAGGGTTGATCGACCGGCTATTTCTCAGTCTGTATGCAGCCAGCAGAGGTCTGCAATCCGTGCGGAACGCGGTCATGAGAATATCCTGGGCAAGCGCGGCATCATTGGTATCTCGCGCTGCCTCCAGCGCATCCTGGTCAACAAGACATGCCTGCAACAAAGCAAGCATGATAGCATCGATGGCCTGCAGCAGATCCTCCAGCGGGTCTTTTACGTTATGACTGGCATCAATCATCCAGCTTATCATATCGAGTTCACTGCCCTTGTTTTTCAATCCTGCAACCAGCTCGCAAAAGATGAGGAATAGCTGATATGGGCGGATACTGCCGGTAGTGAGATCATCGTCCGCATACTTCGAATCATTGAAGTGAAAACCACCAAGCCTTCCTTCTGCATACACGACAGCTACGAGTTGCTCGATGTTGGTATTGGGCAAATGATGGCCCAGATCCACCAGCACTTTTGCCCGGTTCCCTAATTTATTACACAACAGGAAAGATGTACCCCAATCCGGAATAACGGTTGAATAAAAATTGGGTTCAAATGGCTTGTATTCGAGCAGCAATTGAAAATCTGCAGGCATAGCTGTATAGATGGTTTGCAGTGACTGGCGGGTACGATCCAGTGCGCGGGCAAAATTTTGCTGGCCGGGAAAATTACTGCCATCGCTCAGCCACACAGACAATGTTTTACAGCCAAGTGCGATGCCGTGTTGAACCACTTCAAGGTTGTGCTCCACAGCCTGTTGCCGTACAGCGGCATCTGCATGACTCAGCGAGCCATATTTATACGATAATTTTTGCCCCGGCTGATCCTGAAAGGTGTTTGAATTGACGGCATCGAACCGGATACCGTGATCGGTGGCGAAATTCATCACCTGCTCCGGGTCAGAAGGCACATCCCAGGGAATATGCAAAGAGATGGCGCCACAATTACCCGCGAGCTGATGCAGCAGCGCCACATCGGCAATCTTTTCTTCGAGGCTTCGCGGTTCACCAGGCCCGGGGAAACGTCCAAACCTTGTTCCACCCGTTCCCAAAGCCCAGGACGGTATCGCAATCTGGAATTTATCAAGCCGGGAAAACAATGCTCCGACATCAAGGTCGCTATGGATTTCATGGAAACAGTGCCAGAGCTTTTCCTGCCTGGATATATTTTCGGTATTAGTTGCGAAGATCGAATCGGTATGCAATCGCATAATCAGTATCGTTACAAATCAACGTAAAAAAGCTGCGGGTACACCGCCGTCCACATTCAGTACATTACCGGTGCTTTTATTCAGCAAGCCCCCAATAAATGCAAACACCGCGTTGGCTATATCCGTCGGTAAAATTGGCGTTTTCAACAAGGTACGACGTGCATAGAACTCCGGCAATTGTTCTTCCTTTATACCGTAGGCCTGTGCCCGTCCTGCCGCCCATCCATTTGCCCAGATATTGCTGCCAGCAATGACTGCATCGGGGTTTACGGCGTTCACGCGAATCCGTTCTCCTCCCAGCTCTGCGGCCAGCAGCCTGGTCATGTGCAATTGTGCGGCCTTTGCGGTGCTGTAGCCAACATTGTCAGGACCACTAACCACCGCATTCTTGCTGACGATATTCACGATATCCCCTCCCATCGACTGACGGCGCATAATGTCAACGCTCGCCTGGGTCACGAGAAACTGGCCCTTCACCAGAATATCCTGCAAGGTATCCCAATCTTCGATAGTGGTTTTGGCAATTGGTTTGGAAATAGATAAACCCGCATTGTTCGCAATGATATCAACCCCTCCAAACGCAACAACGGCTGCGATAAGACAATTTTCGGTCGACTCTTTGTTCGTCACGTTCATCAGTGAAGTGACAAAACTATCATGGCCGAATTTTTCACCAAATTCCTCAGCGGCCTCTGCCAGCCGTTCCGCATTGATATCAGTAAGAATAACGCAAGCGCCCTCCTCGGCAAATTTTTCCGCGATCGCTTTGCCTATGCCTCCGCCGCTGCCGGTTACAAGCGCTACCCTGCCTGTAAGGGGCCGGGGTGCTGGCAATCGTTTCAGCTTGGCCTCTTCCAGCAGCCAGTACTCAATATTGAATGCCTCCTGCAGGGGAAGGGATACATAACTGCTCACGGCTTCTGCTCCTTTCATCACGTTGATCGCATTGGTATAAAACTCGGCCGCGATGCGCGCTGTCTGTTTATCCTTTGCATACGCAAACATTCCTATTCCCGGGTAAAGAATAATTACGGGGTTCGTATCCCGCATGGGCGGGCTGTCGGGATGGCGATGCTGCTCATAGTAGTGGCGGTAACGCTGGCGATAGGTTTCGAAACCGGAACTCAGCTTTTCGCGAACGGCGGCAGGGTCCGTCAGGTCTTCGTCAACGGCCAGTGGCAGCAGCAAAGGTGCGATCTTCGTGCGGAGAAAATGGTCGGGGCAACTGGTACCCATTGCGGCCAGCCTTGCCACGTCATGGCTGCTGATAAATTCCATTACTGCCGGATCATCCGTAAAGTGACCGATCATGTTACGTTCGGTGGAGCAAAGTCCGCGAAGTACCGGGGCCACCTTTGCTGCAATCTGCTTTCGCAGCGCTGAATCCACGCTGGCAATTTTTTGCCCGCCGAAAATGGCTTTGTTTTTACCATAGTGCTCCTCGAGGTACGCAGCATATTTCTCAATTACCTCGAGTGTATTGACATAACAGTCGTGCGAGGTATCGCCCCAGGTGAAAAGACCGTGACCTCCCAGCATGATGCCGCGAATGCCCGGGTTCTCTTCGAGGCAGGCCCTGAGTTTCAACCCAAGATCAAATCCCGGCCGTTGCCAGTCGACCCATCCAATGGCGCCGGCAAATAATTCTTCATTGATCTTTCGGCCATCTGCAGCGGCAGCAATGGCAATGGCTGCATCAGGATGGAGGTGATCGATGTGCCGGAAAGGCAGAAAAGCGTGAAGTGGTGTATCGATCGATGGAGCGGCTGCACCTGGCTCGAAAAGACAACGGTCAAAAAGCGCCACCATGCTGTCTTCCGTTTCAATCCCCTTGTACACGGAGCGGAGGTCCTCCATTCGCTGAAGATACAGCGAAGACAGGCCGTTTCTCCGCAGTGACCCCAGGTTCCCGCCTGAACCTTTCACATACATCACCTCTGCCGGCTGGCCGGAAAGCGGGTCTGTCTCGGTGATCTTGCAACTGGTGTTGCCTCCACCATAATTCGTTAGCCGAAGGTCGGCGCCAAGTAAGTTGGACCGGTAGAGCAACAGCGCTATTTCATCGCCCTCCATATCTGCGGCCGTCTCCTTATTCCATTGGTAAGAAACATGCCTGAATCCTATATCATTTGATTCCATACTGGTATAAATTCATGGTCGCCTGCAAGGCGGTAAGTAAGCGAAAATGAGAATATTGAGCTGCCCATCTATCCTGATGTATCCTGTCAGCATCAATTTTGAGCATTGCCATAGCCAACCAAAACAACTGATAAAATGATCACAAGTATTCCCATCGCGATGGTGCCCTTTGTGCGGAGGCTGACACCTATCCATTCTTTCAATACAATACCCCACATGGTGGAAACAAGAATGATGAAGGCCATGTGAAGAATCCAGGAACTTGCCCCATTTCCCAATCTTGTTTCTCCCATTCCATAAAAAAAGAACTGCAGGAACCATATCGAACCGGCCAATGCAGCCATGAGGTAATTGTTGGTCAATGGCGTGCGCTTGTTGGTATAATCGGAGAAACTTCGATTGCGCGCATTCAGTAGAAGACACCACGTGAGATTGGTAGTGAGCCCGCCCCAAAGAATAACGACAAAAACGACGTTGTTTACAAATAAAGGATTGGCGCCGGCACTGCCTGCTTCAAGCGCCATCTCCTTGCCTGCCTCGATACCAAAATTGAAACAGGCGCTGAGAATTCCGGAAACGATGGCAACGGTCAGTCCTTTTTTCAGTTGGAACTCGCTGACGGATTGTTTCTTTTGCTCATCAGTCAATTCTTTTTCTTTTCGTGAGCCTGCGAGGCCACAGATGGCAATACCTGCAAGGCAAAGCAGCACCCCGAATAAAATGATCTGGCCACCGCCGGACGACAGCATTCCCGAAAAGGTATCGCCGTCGATGCCGCGTATATCCCGGTATAGCGGAGGTATGAGCGCGCCAAAAGCAGAAGTGAATCCGAGTGCCACTGCCATGCCCAAAGAAAGACCGAGGTAACGCATGGCCAGCCCGAACGTCAAACCGCCTACGCCCCAGAGCAATCCCATCAGGTATGTGTTGAACAGGGTTGTTGCCGGGGTAGACTGGATAATGGTCATGAATCCGGGAATGGTCAGCCAGGCAGCGATGAATGGTACGATCAACCAGGAAAACAATCCACCGATGATCCAGTAGGATTCCCAGGCCCAGCCTTTCACTTTTTTATACGGCAAATAAAAGCTGCCCGAGGCAAAGCCACCAAGCAAATGAAAAATCAGTCCGGAGAGAACAAGCATGGCATTGGTTTTAAGCAAACGTGCCCCAAATAACGGAAACCTTAGCGAGAACTATCCTGTAGTATCCTGTTGTGAAGTGCGGAGAGTGGAGTGTGAAGTACTTTGCGTCTTTGATGCCGCTGTTGGTGTTCGAAATGAAATCAATAACAAAATAGTTCCCCACACCAACAGTTGAAGCATAAAAAAAGCAGGCGGCTAGACAACCACCTGCTTGGTCTTTTTGGACCGTTCACATGAGAAATTTATAATGAGTACATCATTGCATTTGCTGATGTGAAATTATGCAGCGTCACAAAACATGAACGGCAAACCTTCCCGAAGCATGAATTTTTCGCACCCTGATTTTCCAATTACAAATCATCAAGCCATGTTGCCGTTTATCATATCAATGTTTTTATACAATCAGTCGGCGTCAACCACCGGCTCCCGCCACAACCTTCTCCGGGCGGA
Organism: Bacteroidota bacterium; assembly: GCA_023430465.1. Classification (GTDB taxonomy): domain Bacteria; phylum Bacteroidota; class Bacteroidia; order Chitinophagales; family Chitinophagaceae; genus JAEZAM01. The sequence goes on from JAEZAM010000067.1 coordinate 21,178, forward strand.
CATTTCATGATATTGTGCAGCAGCGGGAGAAATATGCCGGGACGTTTCTTTTCCCGGCTGAAGAATGATTTTTGACGAATGAAGCAGCGAATACATGATCGATGTTATCTAAGTGATCCAATCACATCACATACAAGACGGGACAAGAGCATTCGTTATGACATTTACCATTTGTAAATGAATGTCACCATGAAAAAAAATTTGTACTTGCTTAACAGCGCGTACAAATAGTTTTATGTCCTGTTCGCTAATCACATTTACATGAGCAAAGAGAGGATCGCGAACGGTCTACCAAACCAATCATGTTGCTATGATCAAGGACAGGATCCTGAGACTAGTTTTTATTCCCCTGCTGGGTATAAGCCTGCCGCTTGTATCCGGTATTATCACCTATAGGCTTTACAGTGGCCCTGAACTCGCGGGCGCTTTCATTTTTTTCTTTCTTACATCACTTAGTATCTGGGCGGGTTGCAACTGGATACATAGCAGGCTGAGGCCCTTGTTCCGGCCTCTGGCAAACCCATTCCAGAAAGTGGGAGCCGTTGCGATGGTATCCGCGATCTATGGCGGCTCAGTTGGCGGGTTCTCGGCATTGCTGTGGCTGAATATCTCCCGGGAACGGTTTGCCTGGAATGGACTGTTCAGGTTTGTCGCCGCATGTGTGGCCGCGGTCATCATCTTCACCCTTATCTACGAAATCCTTTTCCTCAGCAAGGAACGTGAAATCGACAATAAGATCGTTGACCAACTCGACCGCGAGCGTACACAGGCAGAATTGCAGGCCCTGTCCAATGAAATGGATCCCCACTTTCTTTTCAATTCACTCAACACGCTCAATTACCTGATAACGAACCAGCCGCAACAGGCGCGCTTATTCAATAACAAACTGGCACAGGTGTATAAATATTTTCTTGTTAATAAAAACAAGGAACTCATCACCCTCGATGAAGAACTGGAGTTCATAGAAAATTATTTTTTCCTGTTGCAGATCCGGCACGATAGCAAGCTCGAGTTACATACCCAGTTGCTGTACAACACACAGGCTACCCTCGTGCCTCCCTGTTCGCTGCAGATACTAATAGAAAATGCGATCAAGCACAATGAATTCAGCGAAGCAAAGCCATTGATCATCCAGGTTACACTGACAGAAAACTTTCTGCAGGTGACCAACAACATAAAACCAAAACCCTATGCAGTCAACTCCACCGGAGTCGGACTGCGGAATCTTCGTTCCCGGTACAGGATTCTTTTTCACAGGGAAATAGCGATCGAAAGTAACCGGGATATGTTCGTTGTGCAATTACCACTCATTACCAAATCCGCCGTCACCGAAGAAGGAACGGCCCAAACCTGAGACTATGCTGAATGCCCTTATCATTGAAGACGAGAAACCCGCCCAGGAGAACCTTGTACATACGCTTGCTGCAGTAGCACAGGACGTGCAGGTCACCGCGCGATTGGCAACCGTACAGGAAAGCATCGATTACCTGGCGACACATCAGAATGTTGACCTTATCTTTAGCGATGTACAACTAAGCGATGGACTTTCCTTTGAAATATTCAACCAGGGTGATATTCATATTCCGGTTATTTTCATCACCGGCTATGATGAATTCATGTTGAATGCCTTCGAGTATAACGGGATCGACTACCTGCTTAAACCGATCGATAAGTTCGAATTGCATAAGGCGCTGGCGAAATACCGCATGCTGGAAAAGCATTTCACTGACCACCACAATCTTGGCCGCCTGGTACAGTATGTCGGAGATCACCGGAAGAAAAGACTGATTGTAAGAAAAGGCCTGGAGAACATTCCTCTCCGCTTCGATGACGTTGTACTTTTTTACACAGAAAACAAGATCGTGTATGTGATAGATCGAACGGGAAAGAAATACCTGGTCGACAAGAATCTCGCGGAGCTGGAAGAAGAACTCGACCAGGAAACATTCTTCCGGGCCAATCGTCAATATATCATCAACATCAATTTCATCCGCGGATTCAAGGCTTATGAAAAAGTGAAACTGATCATCGACCTCACGTTGCCGGAACTGAACCATGCCATCATCGTCAGCCAGGAGATGGCACCCCAGTTCAGGGAGTGGATGCATAACGCCTGATCACAGAACGAGCAGGGAACACCCGCGGAGATCACTGTTATCCAAACGACCGATCACCTCAAACCGTCCATCGGCGTGAACCCGGCAGGCATCATCGGTGGCGATGAAACTGCAACTGTAAACGTTGGCCAGATCGATCACATTCAATGCACCCGTCACGGTTCGCTGCGGATCAATGCGAAGTTCTAGCGGATCTTCTTCATCGCGTGCTACTATGCGCATCCAGGATGGACACTGAAACAGCCCTTCACCCTGCGAGTAGGCCTGGGACAGGAGTTCCGTCATTCCATATTCGGAATGTATAACTGGCACATGAAATGCGCCGCAAAGAATGCTGTGCAGTTCTTCACGGACGAGCTCGGTCCTACGGCCTTTCATACCGCCGGTCTCCATGATCACGGTGTGGTGCAGGTGGAGATCGACCGTCTCCGCCATGTCAAGCAGGGCAAAACTGACACCGATGAGCAGGGTCTTTTTTCCTTCACGCTCCAGCTCTTCCAGTAACGCAGGCAGGCGATCAGTGGCATTGAGGTAGAACCCGCTGCGGTGATCTCCGCTTTCGCGCACAAGACGGTCTACCATATATACAAGGGATGAACCCGAGCGTTCCAGGTAGGATGGCAGCAGACCAATAACACACCAGTCTGAAACGGCGCCGTAAAATACATGGAAGGTGCGGAGAAAACTTTCTTCATATAACCGGCCTGATCGCACCATGTGACGGCTGGTGCTGAGGCCTGTTGTGCCACTGCTGGTAAACAAAAGTTCATGATCACCGGCGACCTTCACATCTTCCGTTTTAAAAAATCGGATAGGAAGAAATGGAATGTGCGACAGGGAAACTACGTTCTCAGGGTTGACACGAAGGGCATCCACGAATTTCCGGTAGACCGGGTTTTGCTGATACTGGTAGCGGAATATTTCCAGCGCGAGCTCATCAAAACCAGCGGCAGAAACGTTAAAAATTTTATCAATCCATTGACTTTCTCCGGCGGCCATATTCCTTTGGAAAAGTTTATATTTGTTGTGAACCCAATGTTTTATTATGAAGTCGTTCGCTTCGCTCGCTGCGCTGGTGCTGGTCGTTGTTGTTGTTGTATCCTGCAGCAAAGATAAGTTTGAAACCAAGCCAAGGCTGGAAATAAATGAATATACGGCGGAAGTAGTTCCCGGCTCGATCATGCGATTTCGCTTCACGTTCTATGATAAGGAAGGCGATATCGGGGAATCAAACATCGTGGCCATAAAAGAACGACTCAATGTGGCACCTCCCGTACCGCCGACCGAGTTCAAAGCCGACCGCTTTGATTACCGTCTCCTTGAGTTTCCTGATAAATCCGAAGGTGAGATCACGTTCGACCTTGATTACGCTTTCATTGATGAAAGTCCTGTTTTCAACGATTCCATTCGGTTCCAGTTTTTCCTGATTGATCGGGCAGGTAACTCCAGTGATACGATCACCAGCGAAACGGTCGTAGCACGTCAGCAATAGGTGGTCGTGCGCAGCGTTTTCCATTTTACCATCTTCAGCAACCTTTTTATTGCCGCCTGCGCCACGGTGATGACCTGGCATACCATGCAGCTATTCCCGGCGGCGGATCAACAGGCCGATCTACTTTTGTTTGTATTCTTTGCCACCATAACGAGTTATAGTTTTCATTGGTGGCTGACTCCCGCAGATGGGGAATCAACTTCCCCAAGGATTCAGTGGCTTCGCCGCAACCGCCGGATACACCTGGTTCTTTTCTTTATTGGTATGGCTGGAGTGATATGGAAGGTGATTGCATTAAGCGGGCACATGGGCTGGATCGCCGGTGGTGCCGCGATCACGTTTCTCTATTCTGCGCCAATGATCCCCCACCCGCTTTTTCACCAACTGCGCAAAATTGCAGTTGGCAAAACCATCGTCCTCGCCTTTGCCTGGACCTATGTTACCGCCGCGATGCCGCTGCTCCTTGCCGGGCAGGCATTCACTACTTCCGGACTCATTTATTTCACTGCGAAATATTTTTTCCTCTACGCGATCTGTATTGTTTTTGACTACCGTGATCGGGAATATGATCGATCCATCGGCATACGCAGCCTGATTACATGGCTCAGCCCACTTGGTGTGAGCCTGTTGTTCTGGTTTTCCATTGCGATAGCCCTGGGCTTGAGCCTTGTTCTCTGGCTTTCTGGCTTCGCCCTGCCTGACATCATCACCCTGATACTGCCAACCTGCATCATGGGCCTGCTCTTCAGTCATGCCCTTCGCCATAATGGTGATATTTTTTATTATTTCTTCCTGGACGGCCTCATGGCGCTTCCGGCGATACTGGGTGCGGCCTTGCTGGTATTGTAATTAAAAATGGCCCGTCTTGTTAACAAGTTTTTAGATGATATTCCGCGACTTAGCATAATAATTGATAGAGATGAAGCGTAATCTATAGATATGCAGATACATTTTACGAAAGTGGTTCATTTTACGCGGCTGATCAAAGCGGGGGGAAGATTAAGGGAGTTTAATTTCCGGAAATTGCGTCAGCAGGAGGAGGATATCTTTTCTGTAGATACCGTGGATGATCGCGGCAACAGGATTTTATTTCATATGCGCAAGGAAAATAACGGTGCATGGACCATCCATACCCAGCTTGTATTGCCCGCGTGGATCACTGAAAACGAATCAAAGCTGAGAGAGCAGATCGACGAGGAGCTTCAACGACTCTGATTTTTGTCCCACAGCATAACAGGAATGCAGGTTGTACCCCGTACAGCCTGCATTTTTTTTGCGGCCATCGCCTTCCTGAATTTCTTTTTTATATGATCAAAATATGAAACCTTTGTCCGGTCAAGCAGTTATACACGGGTAATGGTACAGGCATATAATTTCTTATCGTCATGGCAGCTCTTTCCGGAGAAATCTGTCTATGAACAAGGGAAGCGCCCGAAAAGCGGCATATATAAAATAAGTTCACCTGAATCGACAAAGCAACTGATGGTGTCGCATAACTGGGTTACCCTTGAAAATCACGCATACGCCGCCGAATATGTAGTGGAAGCGGACGGGGATATCCACCCTTTTGAGCGGCATGAATTGGGCGACAAAGCACAGGTCTCCTTCACCGACAGCATCACCTTCAGCATTCATTTTTATAAGAAAGGCGAGATCAGCCTTCACGTTGTGCACGAAATACAGCCCAATGGCTACCTGAAGGTGACACAACAAGGCTCCCGGACAGATGGTACAGCCTATACCAACACGGAGATCTATCATAAACAAATGAGTGTACTCCCCTACTCTTCTTCTGTATCCGGCGCAGTGATCCGGCCTACGGAAGAAGGGATGATCAAACACAAGGCCCTCACGGCGATGGAAGAGCAGACAAATATGCAGCTCAGCCAGATCCGTCAACAGATAGAGTTGCTTGCACTCCAGGCGCAGGAAATACAGAAGCGGAAAGAGCTGTCGATGCTGATCTACAACGCACGGCTTTCATTCAAACCAAACATCGGCCAGACCTATTTCCTGTATGAGCGTCACGATGGCTCACATCTCCTGTCGCTTGTTTCGCCAAAAGAATGGGGGGCCAACGGCCCTTTCAAAAAATTCATTGCCGGGGTGCGACTGCTCGCAGATCATACCTGGATGGAATTATAAAGATTTATGAACTACAAGATATCGGTAAAAAAAAGCCGTATTGCCGGTCAGGGAGCCTTTGCCGGCGAGGATATCCCGGCGCGGCGTAAACTGGGAAACATGGGGGGCGTGATCATCAGCTATCGCGAAGCACAACGGCGCGTGAAACTGCAACCGGGCAATGTATTGTTTATGGTGGAATTCGATCATGGAAATATCGCGCTGGATGCAAGCGTGGACAGCAATGAGCTGCGATACATCAATCATTCCTGCGATCCCAATACCTTTATGCGGAGAGCGTATAAAAAAGTAGAATTTTACACCCGCCGGCCGGTGCGTAAAGGCGAGGAATTAACCTGCGACTACGGCGAAACCCATCATGATGGAAAATTACCCTGTAAATGTGGTGCCGCCAATTGCCGTGGCGCCATCTAAAAAACTCAGCGATGACCAAGCTTTCTGTAAATATCAATAAGATCGCGACCCTCCGCAACTCACGCGGTGGCAATAACCCGGATGTGCTGAAAGCCGCACTGGATGTGGAACGCTTCGGTGCGGATGGAATCACTGTTCATCCGCGGCCCGATGAACGGCATATCCGGTATGAAGATGTGCGGCAGATTTCCCGGGCGATCCGTACAGAATTCAATATTGAAGGCAACTGCCGGGAACAAAAGTTCATCGACCTTGTGCTTGAGACAAAGCCGGCACAGGTAACCCTCGTGCCGGACGTACTCGGCCAACTGACTTCTGATCATGGCTGGGATACAATAGAGCACGGTGATTATCTGCGCAGCATTATACCGGTGTTCAGAGATCAGGGCATTCGTGTGTCCATTTTTGTAGATCCCGACACCCGCATGGTGGAAGGTGCTGCGGCTACGGGTACTGACAGGATAGAGCTGTATACCGAAGGATATGCACGCCACTTTGCTGCAGGCGATAAAGAAGGAGCTGTAAAACCATACGTGGAAGCAGCAATAAAAGCAAGGGAACTTGGGCTTGGGCTGAATGCTGGGCATGACCTTGATCTGCATAACCTGGCCTGGTTCCGTAAACACATCCCCTGGCTGGATGAGGTCAGTATCGGCCACGCGCTGATCACAGATGCCCTCTATCTCGGCCTTGAGAATACGGTGCAGCTATACCGCCGGCAACTGGCGGATTGATGTTTGTGGTGCAGGATTTGCAGGATGGCGGTACTGGTAAGAGCTCCTTCCACCGCCGGCAATGCGGCATTCGCCGAGAATTCGCCGACCGCGGGGGAGCCTGATGCTCGTGGCAACTCAAACCGATTATCTTCATAAAAAAATAACCATGAAACATTTGCTTATCGCTTTTCTGAGCATGGCAACTATCACCAGCCATGCACAAACCGCTGACCAGATTATTGATAAATATGCAGCAACGGTTGGCGGCCTTGATGCGCACAACAAGACCAACTCGATGAAGCTGACCGGCACCATCACCGTGCAGGGCATGGATCTTCCCATCACGCAGGTTATACTGAATGGGAAAGGTGTCCGCACCGACGTTGAAGTAATGGGCACATCCGTGATCAGTGCGTATGCGAACGGAAAGGCCTGGATGCAAAACCAGTTTGCCGGTATGCCTGACCCGACTGATGTGACAGGTAGCCAACTGGCCGAACTTAAATCACAAAGCAACATTGCAATGCCGCTGCTCACCTACAAGGCAGACGGAAATAAAGTGGAACTGCTCGGCAAGGAAAAGGTTAACAATGCTGAAGCCTGGAAGATCAAGCTGACGCGTGCTGCCGATGGAGAACCCACTACGTTTTTCATCAATGCTGCGGATAATTCCCTCATAAAATCTGTTGCCAATCAAGACCTCATGGGCCAGTCGACTGAAGTGGAAACCTGGTACAGCGACCTCAAGGAAGTAAATGGAATAAAGATCTATATGTCTTACAATCTCAAAGCGGGGGGTGCCGATTTTCAGCTCATCAAATTTGATGTGGCAGAAGCAAACGTACCTGTTGACGAGAAAATTTTCAATAAGCCATAAGTAAGCCTTGCGGGGTTTACAAATGGGCAAAAGTGTAACGTTAATCGGCAGAGATTTTAACTTATCGCTTTTGCCCTTTTTTTATGGGGATGGTGGAAATTGAAGTAGCTTTATTTTATGTCCGTTTCATTCCACGAACTTATATTCCGCTCGCAGCAGGGCGTAGGCGCAGTACCTCCCAATGAGAAGATAGCTGCCTGGGCCCTGGGGCTCCTGGAGTTGCTGTATCCCGAGCGTTCAGACAGGTTTCCCGTGTCACCCGAAGATGTAAAGACCAAAATGGAAGCCGCCGAGGCTGCGCTGACCTCGATGTTTCATGCCACTGCGGCATGCATCGATTGTGATCATGCAGCAAAAGCGAGGCAGTTTTTCGAAGGCTTACCGCGATTATACTACATTCTCAATACGGACATCGAAGCTATCATTGAAGGTGATCCCGCGGCAAGGAACCGGTTTGAGGTGATCCGTGCTTACCCGGGGTTTTATGCCATTGCATTTTACCGCATAGCACATGCGCTTCTTCAACTTGACATACCATTTCTTCCCCGGATACTTACCGAACACGCGCATTCGGCCACCGGAATTGATATACACCCTGCAGCCATGATCGGCGAATACTTTTTTATCGACCATGGCACCGGCATCGTGATCGGGGAAACGACCATCATTGGCAACCATGTAAAATTATACCAGGGTGTAACGCTGGGTGCCCTGAGTGTTGGCAAAGAAATGGCCAATATCAAGCGGCATCCGACGGTGGAAGATCATGTGATCATCTATTCCGGTGCCACGATCCTTGGCGGGGAGAGTGTGATCGGTCACCACAGCGTGATTGGTGGGAACGTATGGGTCACCACCAGCATCGCTCCATTTTCCAAAGTATATCACCGCGCCGCAATCGATGTGGTGGAACAACAACTAAAAAGCTGATATGGCCAGGCTGATCGACCTTGTAGGAAATACGCCCCTTGCGGAAATTCAACGCCTGAATCCCAATCCAGGGGTGCGGATCCTGGCCAAGCTGGAGGGTAACAACCCCGGAGGCAGTGTGAAAGACCGCGCAGCGCTCAACATGATCCGATCCGCCTTCGAACGCGGAGATATTAAAAAGGGTTCAAAGCTGATCGAGGCAACAAGCGGCAATACAGGTATCGCGCTGGCCATGATCGCGCGGCTCTACGATGTAGAGATAGAACTGGTCATGCCTTCCTCATCCACCCGTGAGCGAACATTGACCATGGAAGCCTTTGGCGCAAACGTGACGCTGCTCGACAGCATCGAGAGCTGCCGCGACTATGCCGAACAAAAATCCACTGAAGCCGGGTTTTTCATGCTCAACCAGTTTGCCAATCCTGACAATTACCTGGCTCATTATAAAACCACAGGCCCGGAGATCTGGAAGGATACCAACGGCGGGATCAGCCATTTCGTAAGTTCCATGGGCACCACCGGTACGATCATGGGCTGCTCCCGATTTTTCAAGGAAAAAAACAACGCTATACGAATCATAGGCTGTCAGCCAACGGAAGAATCCTCGATCCCCGGCATTCGCCGGTGGCCAAAGGAATATCTGCCAAAAATCTTTGAACCGGAGCGCGTAGACGAAGTGATGGATGTGTCACAGGCTGAAGCCACCCGCATGGCCCGTGCGCTCGCCAGGGAAGAAGGTATATTCGCCGGTATGAGCAGCGGTGGGGCATTTTCCGCAGCATGCCGCCTGGCGGAAAAAATAGACAGCGGCGTCATCGTATTCATCGCCTGTGACCGTGGTGATCGTTACCTCAGCAGCGATCTCTTCGGATAATTACCAGGGCCAGTGCGGCAGCTCCGCCAGTTCATGGAGGTTGCCCTCTTTTTTCTCCCAGGCATAACTTTCAGATCCGTTTGTGATCACTAGTATTCCTGCGGGTAATGCAAGGTGATAACGCAATAGCTGATGGAGGACGGATTCATCCAGGGGTACGGATGATGCTTTGCACTCCACCATCATCCAGGGTTGATGATCGCGGCCATAAACGAGTATATCAAACCGCTTCTTCAATTCCCCTACCACGATCAGCTTCTCCAACGCAATCAACGCGGATGGGTATCTGCACGAGCGGAGCAGGTAGCTTACAAAATTCTGCCTGACCCACTCCTCCGGTGTAAGCAACAGCCATTTCCGTCGAATGGCATCGAATATGTATTCCCGTCCCTCCCTGCGCTGCATGCGAAAAGACGGAGTTGGATAAGCAATGGACAGCATCCTTCAAAAGTAATTGATTAAATTCGCTGATTGACCTTCTTTCCGCCGGGAGTAAGGTTAACTTCAATAAACATTATGAAGACAAAACAAGATATCGTAGAAAACTGGTTACCCCGCTACACCGGGGAGAAACTCAGCAATTTCGGCAGCTATATTTTGCTGACCAATTTCAGTCATTATATCTACCTCTTTGCCGAATGGAACGGAGTAGAGGTTGTTGGTGAAGGGAAGCCAATGCAATGTGCAACGGCCAAAGACATCACCATCATCAATTTCGGAATGGGCAGTCCTACGGCAGCAACGGTGATGGATCTGCTGACGGCCATCCAGCCTAAAGCCGTATTGTTCCTTGGAAAATGCGGTGGTTTGAAAAAACGCAACAAACTTGGCGACCTGATACTTCCCATCGCTGCGATTCGCGGAGAAGGTACATCGAATGACTATTTCCCGGCGGAAGTTCCCGCCCTGCCTGCTTTTGCCCTGCAGAAAGCGGTGTCCACCACGATCCGTGATTATGGCGTGGACTACTGGACCGGAACGGTATACACGACTAACCGCCGCGTCTGGGAACACGATGATGTATTCAAAGAATACCTGCAGCGAATCCGCGCCTATGCGATCGATATGGAAACCGCCACTATCTTCACCGTTGGTTTTTTTAATAAAATACCTACCGGCGCCCTCCTGCTCGTCAGTGATCAGCCGATGATCCCGGAGGGTGTAAAAACAGAAGAAAGCGATAAATCCATCACTTCTCAATACGTGGAAAATCACCTGAGGATCGGGATTGATTCACTGAAGCAACTGATCAATGATGGCATGACCGTCCGGCATCTTAAATTCTAAACTCTTTCGTATGAAAACTTTTATCCTCCTTACAGGTCTGTTCGTGCTGACTGCATCAGCGGATCAGTGCGGCAAAAAGAAAGTGTCGTCAACACGCCTTAAAGCGAAGCTTGAAACCAAAGCGATCTGCAGCAATTATACGTTGCGTATCACTGAAGGAGAAATAGATTCCAGCCTGGTGGTAGCGGAATGGACGGATGAGAACACCAACAAATCATACAAAAAGGCATTCGGCCTCGCCAATCCCTGCGATTTTCCAAAGGATATTGCCGAAGGCCAGGAATTTTACTTTGTGATCGATACCGCCAAACAAAAAGATTGCGCTGTGTGCATGGCTTACTATCCTACGCCGCCAAAGAAACTTGCCATTAAGGTTTTGCGCGACTGATGAAGCCGTTGTTGCATATCAAGGAGCTGACAGTTGCGTTTGGTGAGGGCGACAAATCAACCACCGCGGTTAAAGGCATTTCCTTTATTGTTAACCGCGGGGAGATCCTTGCGCTGGTGGGTGAATCGGGTTCCGGCAAATCAGTGACATCCCTTTCCATCCTGCGGCTCCTGCCCTCCCCGCCTGCACATTACCCCGGCGGCCAAATACTTTTCTGTGAAAATGGGGCCGATGATATCGATCTGCTCCGGTTGGACCAACAGCAGCTTCGAGGTATACGGGGAAATAAGATCGCGATGATCTTCCAGGAACCTATGAGTTCACTGAACCCTGTTATCAGGTGTGGCGAACAGGTAGTGGAAGCACTCCGTGCACACAAACCGATGAGCAAAAATGCGGCTCGGGCAAAAACGGTCGAATGGTTTGAACGGGTCCAGTTGCCCGATCCTGAATCTATCTACCATCGATACCCGCACGAATTGAGCGGCGGACAAAAGCAACGCGTCATGATCGCGATGGCCATGAGCTGTGAGCCAGCCTTACTGATCTGCGATGAACCTACGACGGCCCTGGATGTGACTGTGCAAAAGACCATCCTCCAGTTGATCCGCGATCTGCAGCAACAGACCGGTATGGGTGTCATTTTTATTACACATGATCTGGGCGTAGTGGCGGAGATCGCAGACCGAACCGTAGTATTATATAAGGGTGAAATTGTAGAACAAAACACAGTCAGCAATCTTTTCGGCCAGCCTGCTCATCCTTACACGAAGGGTCTGCTGGCCTGCCGGCCCGTTCTTCATAAACGCGGACAAAGACTGCCCGTGGTGTCGGACTTTCTTGATCCGACCCGCAAGCCTGTCCTGAAAGATATCGTATCAGACACGAGCGTGAGCACAACTGACAACACAGCGGCACTTCTTGAAGTACGTGATCTCACGGTTAAATTTCCCGGGCGGAAATCATTTCTTGGTGGGGTATCCAGTTACGTGACAGCCGTAGATAATGTAAGCTTCGATGTATATCCTGGTGAAACGCTGGGATTAGTGGGAGAAAGTGGCTGCGGAAAAACAACCCTTGGCCGTTCGTTATTACAACTGGTTCGTCCGACAGCCGGAAAGATCCTGTACAAGGGAAATGACATCACGCATTTCTCAACGGACGAGTTTAGAAAATTGAGGAAAGAGTTGCAGATCGTTTTCCAGGATCCATATTCTTCGCTTAATCCGCGCATATCCATTGGCAGTGCAATTTCAGAAGTATTAAGAGTACACGGTCTAGCAGGCCATGAAAAACAGCGGCGTGATCAGGTGATCCGGTTATTGGAAAAAGTTGATCTGCCTGCGGCCCACTACAACAGATACCCACATGAGTTTTCCGGAGGTCAGCGGCAACGGATAGTGATTGCACGGGCCCTGGCCCTGAACCCTTCGTTTATTGTGTGCGACGAATCTGTATCTGCCCTTGATGTGAGCGTGCAGGCCCAGGTGCTTAACCTGCTAAATGATCTAAAAAAAGAGTTTGGGTTCACCATCATTTTCATCTCACATGACCTTTCAGTGGTTCGCTATATCAGCGACAGGATCATGGTGATGAACAAAGGACGCATCGAAGAAAGCGGGCCTGCCGATGAAGTCTACCTGTCCCCGAAATCCCCCTATACACAACGGCTTATTGCCTCCATCCCACGGGGACTGGCAACACCTGTGGACTAATTAATACCGGGGGCCGCGTAACAGCATGCCCGACTCATCCTGCTCCTCCTCATAATTTTCCTCTCTTTCGTAATCGTTGTAAAAATTTGCAGCGCTCCGTCTTGATTTATACACGAGCCGCTTGAGTATCCGGTCGAGCTGAGGCTGCAACGGTTGATCCGGCTTTAGCCTGTTTGCAGAACTTCCATAATCACTTCCATACGGCCCTGTATAGAGATAGCGGCTCAACAGGGGTTGCCGGAACCTGATCTCATCAGGAAAATCGATCAGCGATGTATCCTTTGGAAAAATGCCCGCAGTGGCAATCTTCCAGTTGCTCTCCCGCTTCCCCTTTTGCTTGAAAAAATAGACATAGCCTGTACGTTTTCCAATGGTGGCTTCCATACGTTGAAGGAAAACAATCGAGTCTGTTTTCTCGGATGTGGCGCGCAACTCACTTTTGGCAAGATGTAGTTGGTTTTTATATTTAGCAAGGAAAAGGTCTTCACGATTCATATCACGAAGAGATTGATATAGCTGGTAACTGTGTTCCTCGTTGGCGGCGAAATAGTTCAGCAGGGTATCGGGATACGGTTTCCTGTTACGGATCATCAACTCCAGCATAGTTAGCTGCAGGCCGCGATCGTCGGTAGCAAGTAATTGCCTGGCAAGCCTGGGTACAGAAGTGTCCTTTTCCCAGAAAGGCAGCAACAGTCGTGTAAGCATAGCCAGCTCGGAGTTCTGCGCGGAGTTCTTTGACTGGTTACTGTATCCACCATACTCGTCTTCTGGTTTGTTCTCCAGCAATTTCGTTGCACGATCAATTTGTGCCTGCTTCTGTGCTGCGGCATGTTTGCGGGCAAGCTGCCTGGCCTCGATCAGGAAACGGCTGTAGTAGGGTTCGTAATCCTGTCCTTTCACCATGTTGCTGTCAAGCATTTCGTACAGCAGGTATTTGATCGATTGTTCGTACTCGTCGATGTTTATAAGGGGCAAAATGTCTTTGATGATCGTGCGGGTCAGTTGCAGCGAATCTCCAAGGTCGCTCATAAAATCACCGGTAAGTGGCTCCATAAAATCCATATCCGAACTTCCGTAAGGCATCGGATAATCTGCATCGTAGGATAAATTTGAGGACTCGAGTACCGGTGTTTCTGTGACAAGGAGCCTGGCAAATACTGAATAGGCGTAAGCTGTTTTCATCCGCGTCATTGCATTCAAAATACTTACCTGCAGTTCCATAGTGTCCCCTGCGGCGAAGAACAATTCGCGTGCATAATCGACCGCAGCCCGTGTTCTGATCTGCGCCAGTTTTCCGATCAACTGCTTCTTAACCTCCATATACTGGGCATGTGACCAGTTATAATACGCTATCGCCTTCTTTAGTTCCGGCAGATCGGCAGAGTCAAGTTTGAGCATCATTAACCCCACCCGTGCTGTCTTTCTTGTAACAGAATCACTGCTGGTAAAATCCTGGAAGAACTCCTTCGACTTACCGGTAAATGGATTAACACCCGAACTGGTCGGGATTGGCTGAAATGTTTCGAAGAAGTTCTGAATGAATGCAGACGGCTTCGTCAATGTATCTGTCAGCGTAGTAAGCTGGTACATGCGATTTTCCTTGAGGAAGATCTTTGTCCAGACCAGCCGGCTGCTCAACGAATCGCTATGGCGGAGTTCCAGGATGAGTGTGCTGTCGGGCTGCCTTTTTTCCGACCTGTATATCACGCGCGACAACGTGTCAATCAATTCACCACCGAAGCTTAGATTGGTGCTATCCGGCAATTGCAGGTACTTTGGAATCTTCAGCATGGTCACATGCACGATCTCACCGGTAGTATCATGTTTCACCAGCATGTTCTTGAAATGATCGTTGAATTCCGCTGCGTTGTCATCCGAAGGAAGTAAGGGCGAGCGGGAAGCCGTCTCAGCCCGGATTTTTTTACTCTTAGGGAAAACCGGAGAGGAAACCGTGAACTTCATGGATGTGTCAGTACGGGCAATGGTATTTCCATATTGGAAAGACTCGATCCGGAATGACTGGAAGAAGCGTTGTATCTCGGGCGAGTCATTTGCGCCATGCGCGATCAGGGTGTAATAGTGTGGCCCCTGGATAATAAAACGGGTGAAATAATTTTTTCCCTGCTTATCCCTGAAACTTGCATCCAGTGCGGCGTAGCCCTGGTGCAAGGTTTGATGGCGGGTGAGTTGACGATCGATGAAGTCCGATGCGCCAAAGCTTTCATTCATCAGTCCGAGATCAAAACTATCTTCTTCAGCAAAGGTATAGTTGTGAATATCGGTGCGTATCACACGGTAGTTCGTATTATTTTGCCGGTCTTCTGCGTCATAGATCCAACTGCCATCGTTGCCAGTGAAAGGCAGGTGTGGAAGACTGACAGAGAAGCCGCCGCCCGGAGGTGTAAAGTTTTTCCAGCCGCCTGCGGTGCCTGCAGGGAGATAGTCTTTGAGTTGTATGCTGGAGAAAAAACGTTGCGCTTCCGCGCCGTTGATGTACTCCCCGTTGCCACTCATTTTAAAGATGATGATCTCGAAAGGGGTCACGAAAATATTGTAGCGTTGAAGATCGCCGCGTCGCGTACGGTTAGTGATATCAAATCCCTTGTAGCCGTTTTTGAGAAGCGGTGAGCGCTTGATGATCTTGCCGGGAATGTTCTCATACAACAGGCTGTCAATAACCTGTCCGACCCTCTCGCGGCTGTGCCCCCACATCCAGGCATTGGTCATAATGCGGGAAACGGTATAATAGCTGCCATTGGCCATGTCGGCATATTGCTCCTGGGAGGTGGTGAGGTTTTCATCATCAAACCGGTAAAACTTACCGGGCACATCAACTTTATACACGCCATCGGGAGCGGTGTGGGTGCGGAAGGTCACCGGAACACGGATCTTTTCGACCTGGCTTTTATGCTGGCTGTCACGTGCGCCCATTTTTACCGGCCGGAGGCGGTAACCTTTGGCCCGCAGCCACTCGATCACGCCGCGGTGACCGGGCAGGTGCGCCGCGCCTACACCCACGAACAGGGATTGACCGGTCTTCAGGATAGAATCAATGGAAGCTGCCTGGATATCATTGCGCAGGTACATGAACTTCTCATCGAATGCTGCGGAAAAGCTGTTGACTTTATGTATGGAATCGAGCCAGTCGAGGTTGCCGCTCCGGTAAGCATCCTGCAGCCGTGCGGAAGAGTAATATTCATCGATGTCGGAGCCGGCATTATACCGACGGAGCGGGTCGCGTTCCGCATCGCGGTAAGCTTCGGCCATCAATTGCATACTGCGGGCATAGCTTTCAACACCCGTGATCTTCTTGCCCCAGCGCTTACCGCACTGGTAAATGTACATATCCAGGTAGGTATCTTCCTGGAAATCGTCTGCTTCACCGTACGACCGATAAAGGAGATTATTGATGGTAGCCGGGCTGCTGGCCAGGCTGGCTGTCAATTTTTTATCATAGCGAAAAAAGCGGAGTGTGCTGCTGCGTAGATAATGCGAGGGCCGAACATTGCGGCTGAATTCATCACCAGGCTGCTGCTCGGAGGCATAGTCGTTCATGTCCTCCTGCCAGGATTCAGGATTCGTTTCCAACGCAACAATGTCCGCCTTGCGGATGCCGATATAGAAGGAGTCAGCCAGGTGAAAGGCAAGTTTGTTGCTTACGTGCATCGTCCCGAACAGATAGGAGGGCTTGGACAGCCCTGGGCCGGTGATCTCCCAAAGAAGACTTGGATACTTTCTTGGTTTGCCGCGTTGGGCATTCGTGGTAACAGCCAGGATCATCAAAACGGCACAGGCAACAAAACGGCGCATAAGGGTCAGTGGTTCAGGTAAGTGATTAGATGGCAAACGAAACAAGTTAGACAGTTAGTGTGAGAGCCCAAAGCTATGATGCGAAAACGGGGCAATTATCACAAAAATAGCCGGGCGCGGGTTTATGGGCGAAAAAATGTGGGTAACATACAGGGCTTTTCGCCTGATAATGATTACCTTTGCACGCTTTCAAAGCATGTCAGCATGACCAGGCCCGGTGCCGTAAGACCGGGGATTGGTGATCCTCCTCAGGTATTTACTACCCGGTTTGAGTCATGAGACGTTGATAATAAACCTCTAATAACTCATGAAGCTTTCACAATTCCGTTTTGACCTGCCCTTAAACCTTATCGCACAGAATCCCGCCAAAAAAAGAGAAGATGCCCGCATGATGGTGGTACACCGTCACACAGGGCAGATCGAGAATAAGCACTTCCGTGATATCCTTGATTACTTCGATGACAAAGACGTTTTTACCGTCAATAATACCAAGGTATTTCCGGCACGTATGTACGGCAGGAAGGAAAAAACAGGTGCGAAGATCGAAGTGTTCCTGCTGCGTGAGTTGAACAAACCAAACCGGCTTTGGGACGTGATCGTGGATCCCGCCCGTAAGATCCGTGTTGGCAATAAACTCTATTTCGGCGACCAGGAAGACCTGGTAGCGGAGGTGATCGACAATACCACCAGCCGCGGCCGTACCATCCGTTTCCTCTGGGAAGGCAGCGAAGAAGGCTTCCGTGAACAGCTCGATAAACTTGGTGAGACTCCCCTTCCTAAATACATCAAACGCAAACCTGACGAGGAAGATAAAGAGCGCTACCAGACGGTATATGCAAAGCACGAGGGTGCAGTAGCCGCTCCCACAGCCGGCCTGCATTTCAGCCGCGAACTGATCAAGCGCCTCGAGATCAAAGGTGTTCGTTTTGCAGAGGTGACCCTGCATACCGGTCTTGGCACATTCCGCCCGATAGAAGTGGAAGATCTCAGCAAACATAAAATGGATGCAGAGTACTACCGCATAGAAGAGTCTGCCTGTAAAGTGGTGAACAGGGCAAAGGAGTATGGTCACCGTATCTGCTCGATCGGTACCACAACCATGCGCGCACTGGAATCATCCTTCACCGCACAGAAGTTGCTGAAGCCTTCAGAGGGCTGGACGAATATGTTTATCCATCCTCCCTATGAATTCAACATCGCTGATTCACTGGTAACGAATTTTCATTTGCCAAAGACCAGCCTGTTGATCATGACCTGCGCATTTGCGGGATATGAGCTGACAATGGAAGCATATAAGAAAGCGATCAAGGATAAGTACAGGTTCTTCAGTTACGGAGATGCCCTACTGATAATTTAAAATTTAAAATTAAAAATTAAAAAGATGACCTTTCGAGGGAAATTCATAATCATTTTGAATTTTTAATTTTGAGTTTTCAATTACTTGATTAATAAAAAAAACTTACGACCTAATATGGCAGATATTTTCGAACGTTTGTTGAAGAATGCCGGCCCGATCGGGCAGCATCGTGAAAGAGCACATGGATATTTCGCATTTCCCAAACTGGAAGGCGATATCAGCAACCGCATGAAGTTCCGCGGACAGGAGATGATCGTCTGGAGCCTGAATAACTACCTCGGCCTGGCCAATCATCCTGAAGTAAGAAAAGCGGATGCAGAAGGCGCCGCACAATTCGGCCTCGCCCTTCCCATGGGCGCCCGCATGATGAGCGGGAACAGCAATTACCATGAACAACTGGAAGCTGAACTTGCGGCTTTCGAACAGAAAGAAGACGCTATCCTTGTGAATTTTGGCTACCAGGGAATGGTGAGCCTGATAGATGCGCTGTGCGGTCGTCATGACGTGATCGTTTATGATGCCGAAAGCCATGCATGCATCATTGACGGTCTCCGTCTGCATCCCGGTCATCGTTATGTATACAAGCACAATGACATCGAAGACCTCGAAAAACAATTGCAACGCGCAACAGCCCTGATAGATAAACAAAACTCCGGTGGTATCCTCGTGATCACGGAGGGGGTATTCGGCATGGCGGGCGACCAGGGCAAACTGAAAGAGATCGCAGCCCTGAAAGATAAATATTCCTTCCGCTTGCTGGTGGATGATGCGCATGGCTTCGGTACGCTTGGCAAAACAGGCGCCGGTGCCGGTGAAGAGCAGGGTGTGCAGGACAAGATCGACCTGTATTTCTCCACATTTGCCAAATCCATGGCATCCATCGGCGCGTTCATTGCCGGTGACAAAAAGATCATTGACTATATCCGCTACAACAGCCGCAGCCAGATCTTTGCGAAAAGCCTGCCCATGCCGCTTGTGGTGGGCAACCTCAAGCGCCTCGAACTGCTGCGCACGCAACCCCAATTGAAGGAAAAACTCTGGGACAATGCCCGCAAACTCCAGCAGGGACTGAAAGAGCGTGGTTTTGACATTGGCAACACGGATTCCGTCGTTACGCCCGTATACATGAAGGGTGGCGTGGAAGAAGCAACGGCGATGGTCATGGACATCCGTGAGAATCACCATATTTTCTGCTCGATCGTCGTGTATCCGGTTATTCCGAAAGGACATATCATTTACCGCCTAATCCCAACTGCTGTACATACGGATGAAGATATCCGCCTCACCCTAGAAGCCTTCTCAGCAACCAAAAAGAAGCTGGATGCCGGGGAGTACAAGGTAGAAGCCATACCGGATATGGCCGAAAGCCGCTAAATAGCTGAAAAGCCTTCCTTCGGGAGGGCTTTTTTTTGCCCTCAATCGAAGCTCGAAAGGTCATTACATACCCGGATTCATCCCGAAGCAACCTCCATCCTCTTTCTCCCCTCTTTGAACTACATTTACGGTCACAAAAAAATCACGATTCATGCGAAAATTAATGCTTGCTCTGCTCCTGTTGCCTGCATTCACGATGGCACAGGTAAAGCAAATTTCCCTGGAAGACATTTACAAAAAAGGCACCTTCCGTGGTGAGCCGGTGCGCGCCACTTTTGACACCATCGACACTACAGCCGAAGTGAAAGCTGCCGATGTAAAAAAAGCAAATGGACAGCCTGTCGGTGAACTCGAAGACATTATCGTAACGGATGGCGTTGCCGGAAAATACCTGGTGCGCACAGGCATCGAACGGATCTACCGGTATTCCACCCGTTCTTACGTATACCTCTACGAACCCAATGGCAAGAAGACCACACAGGTTGATACGGCGAAGATCATGCACCCCACCATTTCACCCGATGGCAGCCGCATCGCCTATGTGAAAGACAATAACCTTTACATTATGGACATTGCCAGCGGCAAGATCCGCGCGGTAACAACCGATGGCAAATGGAATCACATAATCAATGGTAATGCAGACTGGGTATATGAGGAAGAATTTGGCTTTACCCAGGCGTATCAATGGAGTCCCAAAGGAAATTATCTTGCCTACTACCGCTTCGATGAAACGAACGTGAAGGAGTTCAACATGACGATGTATGACAACCAGCACAACAAAGACTATCGGTATAAATACCCGAAGGCGGGCGATGAGAATTCGAAAGTGGAGATCCACATCTATGATGTGGCAAAGGGCACCGATGTAAAAGCGAACTATGAAACAGGCGATATCTATATCCCACGCATCAAATGGACAAGACAGGATAATTCATTGGTGGTATTCTGGATGAACCGCCTGCAGAACCACCTCAAGCTCCTGGCGACTGATGCAGCCACGGGCGCCTCGAAGACGTTGTACGAAGAGAAGAACAAGTACTATATCGACATCAATGACGACTGGCAGTTCCTGGCCAATGGGAAAGAGTACATTTTCACCAGCGAGATGAATGGCTTCAACCATATCTATATCGCCAGCGTAGATGGAAAGAAAATGACCCCGATCAGCAAAGGGAACTATGAAGTGGTCAGCATAAACGGCGTGGATGAAAAGAACAGGAAGGTCTATTATACAGTCGCGTATCCTACCCCGATGGACAGGAATATCTTCGTATCCGATTTTGACGGGAAGAAGACTTCACCGATCACCACGGGCTCTGCTACACATCGGGCCGTGTTCAACAAAGAATTTACCCAATACTACCTGTT
>JAEZAM010000088.1 GCA_023430465.1 Bacteroidota bacterium
ACGACAGGGGCCGGATCATACAGGCGGCGTCTCAAAACATAACGGGCGGTACCGAAGTGGTGACAACGCAGTTTGATTTTGCGGGCAAGATGCTGAAACAACACCTGGCCAGTCCCAAGAACTTTACGGTACCGCGGACGGATTATGCAACGACAAGTTTTGTGTACGATGTGCTGGGCCGGGTGGTGGAAACAAAGCACCAGGTAAAAAGCTATACGAACAGCACGTGGTATACGGGTACGGAGAAGACGATCTCGACAAACGAATACAACTCGTTGGGACAACTTTCCAATCGAAAGCTGTCGCCTGATTTTGGTGGTGCGGGTATAGCGCTGGAGACGCAGAAAACTGATTATAACATCCGGGGCTGGTTGATCGGCATGAATGGCGAATATGCCAAAGCAGGCGATAACACGAACAATTATTTTGGTTATGAACTGGCCTACGACCGACAGGCAATCCTGGCCGGAAGTACGGAGTTGGGCAGTTTCAATACAGCGGTTTACAATGGCAACATAGCAGGTTCTGTGTGGAAATCAAGAGGCGATGGCGAGCGGAGGCGATATGATTACGGGTATGACAATGCCAATCGCCTGCTGAAAGCCGACTTCACTCAGTATACAGGCGCTGCATGGAGTAATGCGGCGATGAATTTTTCGGTGAAAATGGGGGATGGCCTCGATCCGAACACTGCCTACGATTACAACGGAAACATCCGCCGGATGCAGCAGTGGGGATTGAAAGGCCTGGCAAGCCAGCAGATCGACGATCTGCGGTATACTTATGAAAGCAATAGCAATAAGCTGAAAAACGTCATCGACTTTACCAATGATGCGGCGAGCACGCTGGGAGATTTCAAGACCATCGCCACTCACCCGCAGGCGGCCGCGAAGGCCAGCCATGTGAGCGGAGGAACACCAGCGGCCAGCACGATCACGGATTACAGCTATGATGTCAACGGTAACCTGACCCTTGATCACAATAAGGCAATCAGCAGTATCACCTACAATCACCTGAACCTGCCCCATGTGATAACGGTGACGGGCAAGGGCACGATAACCTATACCTACGATGCAGCAGGGAATAAGTTGAAGAAGGTGACGGTGGAAAATGGCGCCACTGTACCGGCAATCCCACCCAATTACACGACGAACATCATCACCACAACGACCTACGTCGGTGGCGCCGTGTATGAAAGCAAGCAATACAGCGCACTGGCATTGGATGAAATGAACTATCCCGACCGTTTGCAATTCATCGGTCAGCCAGAGGGCAGGGTGAGGTGGGACCATTTGACAAATGCATTTCACTATGATTACATGCTGAAAGATCATTTGGGGAATGTGCGGGCGTTGTTGACGGAGGAACAGCAGACCATTTATTATCCCGCAACCACGCTGGAGGGAACCTTTAACCCGACAGACCCGAATCCTGCGAATTCACTGGTAAATACCGAGTGGAAATATTATAAGATTGACCCGGCATACATTACTGATGAAGTAGCAATTGCATCTTGGGGAATAGAAACAGCCGGAAATACTAAATTGTATCATAACCATAATGGTAATCCGCCTCCCAACACGGCTTATCCAAGCGGCGTCACTCCTTCAACGTCCAGCCAAAGCTCGAAGCTCTACAGCTTGAATGCTACTACCAACAAAACAGGCCTTGAGTTTGTGATGAAGGTTATGGCGGGGGACAAGATCGATATTTTCGCAAAGTCATACTACCTGAATACTGGTACAATAAACAATACAAACTCGACGCCGCTGGATGTAGCGGGATTGTTAGCAAATCTGGTAGCTGCGCCGGGGAATGCGATGGTGGCGAAGGGCGCAACGGCTGCTAATCTGCTTTCTATAAACAGCAGCCTGATACCCGGCTCATTCTTCCGCGGCAGTAATGGCGAAACAACTACGGTGCCCAAGGCGTATGTGAATTTTATGTTGTTTGATGAACAATTCAAATACATTAAAGGTGGTTTCAGCCGTGTGGGAACGAGCGGGGTGGTAACGGACCACTGGCAGGCAGGCATCGATCTACAGGCGATCACTGCTGATAAAAATGGTTATATCTTTGTCTACGTCAGCAATGAGAGCAATGTACCGGTGTTCTTTGATAATCTGCAAGTCATCCACAAGCCTGGACCAATACTGGAGGAAACGCATTATTATCCCTTTGGGTTGACGATGGCGGGGATAAGTAATAAGATGTTGCAAACAATCCAGAATAAATTCGGATGGAACGGAGGTAGTCAGCTAGGTAATAACGAATTTTTTGATGGCGAAGGGCTTGAATTATATGAAACTTTCTTTAGAACCCTAGATCCTCAAATTGGCAGATTCTGGCAAATCGATCCAGAATTCGAGGCCCAGGAAGTTTATTCACCATATGAAAGCATGGGTAATAACCCCATCACCAATGTAGACCCTTTGGGTGATTTTAAAACAAAATTTGGTGCCAAGTGGCATCGATTTTGGAATGGTGGTGGCACCGTTGGGGAGAATGAATATGGCGAATGGTATGTTACAAAGGGTGAAATAGTAGATGATGAGTGTGGTGATCCGATTGCAAAATCATGGAAGCATTATGGAGAAGGCCGAAATAAGTATTCTGCGGCTAGAGAAGCTCTATTGCGAGATGTCGAATTTGAAACGGATATAATGATGAATGGTGGTAGGCGGGATGAAGCTGGAAATATTGTTTCAACCGGTGCTTCCATCCACCATATATATAATACTCCCGGGGAAGCAAATGACGCAACTTTAAGTTTGGCCACAGGTGTTGTGATCCCAAATCCTGTCGGAAAAAGTGTGTCAATGGGTATTAACGGAAGGCGTTTAGTAGCTCAGGGAAAGAAAATAGTACAAAAGATAAGCAAAAAGATTTCACTGAAGCAGATAAGACACTTAGCCGGAACTGCGAAATCTGGAGGAGGTTATCTCGCCAATGCTGCTGATGCACAAAAAGTATTAGACGCGATCCATTCCGGCGAGGCGATTTATCTCGGAGCAACTAGTCAAGGACATCATGTTTTCAGATATAATGGAGTAACGGGGACTCACGTAAATATTGGTGCCGGTATAACTGGTCAGCCCACCAACGTCTTCATGGTCAAAGGGACCACTTCGCCCAGTATCGTTCCGAAGAGCCCAAATTGGACACCCAATTAATTTGAATGAAATATAATTTAGAATATTTGGAAATTCATTATGCATTGGCAACATCTTTTCTGCTTCATGCAAAACGAGATATTCTAGACATTAGTTACACTCGAAAGCATAATGATATAAGTATACAAATTGTACTTCCTTTTGGCGTTGATATAGATGCTCAATTAATTCAAAAGGTCAAATCAGGATTGGCGGGATTTGATGTACACATTATGCAATTGAATTTGACTATAGCCCAATTTAACGAAACCATTGGCGACTGGCAGCCTAAACACTACCAATGGCTAGAGCATGTTTTATTTTCAAAATCGCAGGTACTATGAACGAGAATGAGATTGAAATGATGTTTCACGCGTGTAATGTTTGTCAAGCTTTGGTTAGAAACATAAGTAATAATTTCTTGAGTGTATCGTTTGCTCTTACACGATCTAAACTCATAGACCTGAAGATATCTTTAGAATCGGCAACACTAACTGACTATAATTTAATTGAAGATTTTGTCGCGGAATTATCGGCTCTATATGAGTATGATTGTGTAGGTAATGTTTTGATTGTGGAAGGTAGTGAACATCTTCCTCTGTCGAATTTGGTTTATTTACGAAGTTCAGATTGAAACTGTTTTGCCATTTTTTTTGATTTGAAGAGGACTGGTTGCTATTTGATGTGACTACCTGGCAACGAGCGAGGCAATACCCCGCTGTCCGAAGCCTCCAAGCTATGTACAGCTAAACAATTGTCGCTTCAGCTGGGCTATGTAAAAAATGTGCTTGGGCAAGTGTTCTCATCGCCTCGTTGCGGGACTTGTCAGAAAACCAGAAGATTACCGGCTCAGCCGAGCAGTCTTAAGCTTCTCAAATATGATGAATTTATCAGTCACTCTTACAGCTACGAACAGCATCGGAAAAACCGCTTGGCTTATTTTATTGTGCCAAATTTTACGCCTGTCGGCAGGACTGCGGCTGCAATACTAAATGTAGGTTTCCGGATAATGGATTTATTTGGTGGATGGTAAATTAAATCAAAATGCTTTCCATTCTTAGTGTTTTTGTCAATAAATGTAAGGCAGCAGGGCGATACGGTGAAGGCAATTGTCTCTTCAACGCCAAATGCATCATAGGCTTTCTATGCTCATTAAATATTTTAACAATTTTGGAACTCATAGTAAGATCAGAATGTTTAGTTGCAATCCTCCCACACGGCAAAACGACTTTTATAACCATCGGACTGATCTTCACAACAATTGTCTTTATGATACTGACCTTAAAATATCCCAAAAAAAAGGTCCTGGAAGTTAATTTAGCACAGAAATCAAAAAATCAAATCTTTATCGGTTTAGTCAGTTATATGATAGTATCATTAGCTGCATTCTCGCTTGCCTTAATGAAGCGGTAAAATGACGCATATTCTAGATGCTGACCGTGCCCGCGCTGTTCGTAGTCTGCATCACATAAAATATAGAAATGCTACGCGTAGGCTCCGGGCTGCGGACGAGGGCGGTCTTTTTTGTTGGTTTCAGGCGAATTCCGAAGCCTTGGGATTTGGGTGAAATGGAAAGGAAAGAAGCCTCTTAACCCAACACCGCCAGGCTATCGATCTTGTCCTGGTCGATCTGCTTCACCAGCGCCTCCAGCGTATCAAATTTCCATTCCTCCCGCAAATATTTTCTGACAAACACTTTCAACTTCTTTCCATAGATGTCTTTATCAAAATCGAAAATATTTACTTCTACCACCCGCGTCTTTCCTTCCACCGTTGGCCGGAAACCGATACTCATCATGCCCTTGCAAACCTGCTCTTCGCCCTCCGGCTGCGCATACACGGCATAGATACCGTTCCCCGGAATGATCTTTTCCTCATCGGGTATATGGAGGTTTGCCGTTGGATAACCCAGCTCGCGTCCCAGCTTGTCGCCATGTACCACTACGCCCGTAAAATAAAAATCATAGCCCAGCAACATCGACGCCTTCTCCACCTCCGTATCCACCAGGGCCTGGCGGATATTCGTTGAACTGATGGAGATATGCTCGAGTATATGCTTGGGAATTTCCTTCAACTGGTAGTTGTACGTGGGTGCACATTGCTCCAGCAACCGATAGTCGCCCTGCCTGTCGCGGCCAAACCGGTGATCAAAACCGATAATGATCGTATGCGGATGAAATTTATCAATCAGGAAATTATCGATGTATTCAGTGGCCGACTGGTTTGCGAAGTGTTCGGTGAAGGGTACAATCACCAGGTGATCGATACCGAGTTTTTCCAATAACTCAATCCGCTCTTCCAGCGTATTGATAAGCCGGATGCCGAGGATGGCAGATGAAACGATCTTGCGGGGATGCGGATGAAAGGTGATAAGCACGGTTTCACCACCTATCCGGGCTGCTTCGGCCTTTAAACTATCTATCACCTGCCGGTGCCCCATATGCACGCCGTCAAACGTTCCAATTGTGATAACGGCATTCCTGAACTCCGGCAATTCGTCGAGATCTGCGTGTACTTGCATGAGTACAAATATACTAAACGCTGCCCGAGGTTGAAATGGAGGTCCAGTCTGGATGAATTAAAAATTAAAAATGAAAAATGAAAAAGCTTAACCGGAACCTTAAACTCAACTTTAACCTTAACCTTAACCTGACCCTCAGCTTCAGCCTTCATTCACTTTTCATTAGCTTTGTGCTCAAATTTCCCCATGAGTCTCTATTCCCGCAGGGGCGTATCTGCCCAGAAAGAAGAAGTACATGAAGCCACCAAAAAGCTGGACAAGGGCCTCTATCCGCACGCCTTTTGCAAGATATACCCGGATGTATTCAGCGGTGACGATAGCTGGGTAAATGTCATGCATGCAGACGGCGCAGGTACCAAAAGCATTCTTGCCTACCTGTACTGGAAAGAAACGGGTGATATTTCCGTCTGGCGGGGCATCGCCCAGGATGCCATCGTCATGAATCTCGACGATCTGCTCTGTGTGGGCATTCATGATAACCTCGTATTCTCCTCTACGATCGACCGGAACAAACAACTCATTCCTGCGGCCGTGCTGGAACAGGTCATCAATGGCAGCCAGGAACTGTTCGATAACCTTCGGTCCTTTGGCGTCGACATTACCTACATGGGCGGGGAAACCGCCGACGTGGGGGATGTGGTCCGCACCATTGCAGTAAATGGCACCATGGCTGCACGTTGGCCAAAATCCAAACTCATCACAAATGAAAAGATCGCTGCGGGGAATGTGATCGTTGGCCTCGCAGGCTTCGGCCAGGCCAGTTATGAATCTGAATACAACAGCGGTCTTGCGTCCAACGGCCTCACCAGCGCCCGCCATGATGTACTGAACAAAACCTACGGCATACGTTTTCCCGAAAGCTTTGAACCAACACTGCCGGATGATGTGGTCTATATAGGCCCACACACCATGTCAGACAAAATAACAACAACCACCGGGGACACAACTATTGGTAAGCTGCTGCTGTCGCCGACAAGGACTTTTGCTCCGGTGATGAAGGAGATACTATCCAGCCATTTCGACGCCGTTCATGGCCTCATCCATTGCAGTGGCGGCGGTCAGACCAAATGCCTCAAATACCTGCCTGCTCCATTGAAGATCATAAAGGACAACCTGTTCACCCCACCGGAAATTTTCCGGGTGATACAGGCCACGAGCGGAGCCGATGACCGCGAGATGTACCAGGTATTCAACATGGGCACAAGACTGGAGATCTATACAAATGAAAAAGATGCTGACAAAATTATCAGCATCTCCAAATCATTTGATGTAGATGCAAGAGTGATCGGGTGGGTAGAAGGGGCGGATACCAGCTCACTCGAGATCCGCACCGGCAATCAACAAATCAATTTTTAACCACTTCGCGCACTACGCTAAAGGTAACAGGTTGCTTGCGGATGGCATTGACCTTTCGTCCATTCTGTGTTGCCGGCACCCAGGCCGGTCCTGAACGAAGTACGCGGATAACTTCCTCTTCCATGCCATAACCGTGATTGGTCATTGGTTTGAACTGGCTGAGTTTGCCATCTTTGTCCACCACGAACTGGATAAAAACGGTATAGTTTCCGGCAGGAGCACCATTCTCCAATGGCGTTTTGCCGTTCAGATTTCTCTGCAAATATTTTCTCCAGGCATCCACACCACCCTGGAAGGCAGGCTCGACCTCGACCTTTGTGAAAGTAGGCTCCTGTTGCAGTGGCGTGCCATATCCAACCACTACCACTTCCTCTAAAGAAGGTGTAGTCGGTCTGCCTTCTACAACCACCTCTCTTACCTCTCCTTTTGGCTTTGTCTGGAAACCCTGCACGGTCACTTCCTTCAAGGTTACGTCTTTAACTTCAAGTTCTTCACCGGTCTTGGTGTTGATCTCAATAACACCCTGCTCCGCCTGCTTTCCGTATTTCTGGATAGCACTGGCATCCTTAAGCACATTTACTTCTTTAATTGTATTTGGATCGATGGTTTTCAACACCGCGTCTGCATTGCCTTTCTGCACTTTTCCGTTCAGCACTACCAGCGTACTGTCTCGGAGCGGGCTGTACGCGGGTCGACCGATCACTACCACTTCCTTCTGTGGGGACGCAGCAGGTATAGTATCGGTCATAGCTGCTGCGGCCGGCTGCAATGCAGTTGAATTGTTACCAAAATCCCTGATCGATGTGAGTATCTGGCGCGCCAGCTTTTCCTGGTTGTCTTTGTTGGTCATGAAGGCCATGTCCTTTGCATTGTTCATGTAACCCAGTTCGAGCAGGACTGCAGGACATACATTTTTATCCAGCACATAAATGGTCTGCGCGCTTTTGCGAACACGCATATCTGTCGTATAGAGTGCCGCGAGGCGCTGAAGCAGGATGCTGCTCAGTTGCTCTGACCGCGCGTCTGTCCGCTGCGAGGAAATATACGCCTCGATACCCGACTTGCCGGATCTGGCCGCAGGCGTTACATTCATGTGCAGGGAGAGATACATATCGGCATTACTGGATTTCGCCAGCTCTACACTCTTCTTAAGTGCTTCATTGTTGCTGGATGCATTGCCGGCCCGTTGTTCGCCGTCACGTGCAAGCAATACCTCCACGCCATATTCAGGAGCAAGACGGTGGATCAATTTTGCCAGCTCCAGCATCACTGCTCCCTCGCGATGAACGCCATCCGTACTCACGGCGCCACCATCGGGGCCGCCATGAGCGGCTTCAATCACCACCTTTACCGCGGGGCCGGCAACAGGGTCGAGCGACTTCTTCTTGAAACTGAGAGCAAAGGCACCAAAGAGCAGCACTGCAAGTGGCAGGGCAAGTATTTTACGGAAATACCGGAACCGTGTTTTGTCAGGTTGAATGATCATGGCAATGCGACGTTTAATCTGATTATGAAAAAATGGATTTATTAATTGTTGTTTAGTACCAATGGCATTCATCAGCAGGAGTTCGGCGTAGTATGGATCTGCAGCGGCACCGGTTGCAAAGCGATCCGCAAGAAATTCATGTATCGCGGTGATCTCTTTACGAATGATATGGAAGAAAGGATTGATCCAGAAAAATATTGTAAGTACCTCAAGGATCATGATATCCAGGCTGT
Source organism: Bacteroidota bacterium (assembly GCA_023430465.1). Taxonomy (GTDB): domain Bacteria; phylum Bacteroidota; class Bacteroidia; order Chitinophagales; family Chitinophagaceae; genus JAEZAM01. The sequence continues at coordinate 8,749 of JAEZAM010000088.1, forward strand.
GCTTCTGGCTGATATGATAATATTCATGCCGGAATATCTGCTCGCCTTTGCTGGATTTCACGTCGATCTCCCTGTGCCAGAACAACCAATTGAAAAAAGAAAAAGGAGTGCCTGGTGCAGAAGTGGATACGAAATAAATGCCTTCCACTTCGGTCACTTGATGTGATCGTTTTAGCCTCGCGATGTTCCGCAATGCCAGCAAGAATCTCGTCAATAAGAATAAGCCGCCAATAGCATATAAACCGTAAATCGCAACTGGCCACCAATCGAACGATGTGTTAGTCATACCTTCCGTCATCACAACACCATCCAACGCGCCGGGCCCGTCGGTTACCACCACCTGGAGATTCTCCAGCACCGTAGTGCTTTCCGAGTCAGACTGGAGATATATCGTAAAACTAAGGAACGGCAGTACAATACTCAGCAAAGAGGAGATGAGCAGGTAAAACCTGTTATACTGGTGAAAGCGTTTATTTCTCAGGAAGAAATGATAATAGCCATACAACACCCCGGAGATGACCATTACTTCAGCGAGATAGGTGAGGAGCTGTTTCATTTTTTCGTGGTTTGTTGTTTTTTAATCTGGTTTAACAATACTTCCAGCTCTTCCACCGAAATGTTATTTTCCTTCACCAGGAAAGAAACCACGTTGCTGAATGAACCTTCAAAATATCCCTTTACCAATTGTTTCATCGTTCTCTTTGAATAATCCTCTTTGCTGAGCAATGGATAGTATTGATGCTGGCGACCCAGAACATGTATTGCCACAAAATTTTTCTCCACCAATATCTTCAACAGCGTAGCAACCGTATTCTGATGCGGCTTCGGTGCAGGCATGGCTTCCACCACATCGCGGAGAAACGCCTTTTCCAGTTTCCAGAGAACCTGCATCACCTGTTCTTCTGCTTTTGTCAGTGCTTTCATAATTCTAAATTCAAAATGAAGCTATAACTAATTATTTAGTTTAACAACTAATTTTTTAGTTTATCAAAAAAACTGCCTTGTACTCCTCTCCATTTGCTTTATTTTGCAGCAAACGATCCATTCATGACGGAGCCAATCATAGAAATCAGTCACGCGAACATATACCAGGGCAATAACCTGATCCTCACCGATGTAAATCTTGTGGTCAACAAAGGCGAATTTGTTTACCTCGTCGGTAAGACCGGCACTGGTAAATCATCCCTGCTGAAGACATTGTATGGTGAACTGACGATGAAGGAAGGAGAGGCCACTGTTGCGGGTTTTAACCTTCGCCAGCTCGATTGGAAGAAGGTCCCTTATCTCCGCCGCAACCTCGGGGTGGTGTTCCAGGATTTCCAGTTGCTGACTGACCGGAATGTGAATGATAACCTGAAATTCGTGCTGCGCGCCACTGGCTGGAAAGATGTGAAACTGATGGATGAGAAGATCGAAGATGTCCTGAACAAGGTGGGACTAAAGGCCAAAGGCTTTAAAATGCCTTTTGAACTGAGTGGTGGAGAGCAACAGCGTGTCGATATAGCGAGGGCATTGCTGAATTCACCAAAACTGATACTGGCCGACGAACCGACAGGTAATCTCGATCCCGAGACCTCTGATGAGATCATGAACCTGCTGTTTCATATATCCCGTGATTACAATACCGCCATCGTGATGGCTACACATGATTATATCGTGGTGCAGAAATTCCCGGCAAGGATGATCCGGACTGAAAAAGGAAAGGTCATCGACAACGCTACCATAACCATTGAATAAGACGGCGGGCATTGATCGAGTTGTCATAGGTTTCACCCAGCAACTGCTCTCTGAGCCTCAGTTCTTCCGCCGTGAATGGCTGGTAGAATAACTGGCTGATGATCGATGCAAACGCGTTTGAACCTGATCCGATGTGGCAGGCATCCGCAAGTCCTGTGCCTTCGACCATCCCATCATTTACAACGCAATGTCTCCCCTCAAAAAGTGAGTGAAGAAGTTTGAGCCTGATCCCTGTCTGGTTGCGATTGAAACTGGGCAGTACATTGATATGCGCCTTTCGGACCAGGTCATTCATTTCCGTTTCTGAAGGATCTGCGATCAGGCAGGTATGCTGGCAAAGACTTGCCGCCTGTTGCAAGCGGCTACCGGGCTTTTTGCCCGCAATCACAAATGGTACACGAGCTTTGGTAAACACCTTTGACAATAGCCAGATTGCGGCCTCCTCATTTTCCGGAACGGATAGGTTGCCGTGAAAAAGGCAGAAACTTCCCTGGCCCTCTTCACCATTGACCTTCTGCCAGGAGGGAAATGCAGGCAGGAATCGGGTATGATCCAGGTGATACGTCTTCTTCAGCAATTCTTCATCGCTTTCGCTGATGCAGGCATAGATACATTCCCTTTGCAACCGCTTATTGTATTTCTTCAGCAAATGACTTTCGTAGAAAAAGTGAGCCTTGTGTAACAGGTTGCGGGATGACCGGGCAAGTTCGCGGTAATAAATACTTTCTTCATTGTGCATTCGCACCACCACCTTGCGTTGCGCAAGATCCATGTGCTGCAGCAAGCCTGTACAATGCAGCCCTTCCAGCAACACGGGGTAGTTGTCTGCGTTGATGCGGGCAATAAGATCGGCATTCATCCTGGAGCAGACGATATAGGGAGTCTTGAGCGAAAAACATTGCCCCAGTGACTCGCGGGCATACACATGAATGGATTCGCAGAACTGGTTCAGTTCATTCGGTTTACCGCGTTCATTGTAGCTGAAATAATGCAGATGGATGCCGATCCCTGCCTGGTGCAGCGCCCTGATACGGTTCATCATATCGATCGCCCCGCCATAATCGGCAGGGAAGGGGGTGTCCAGACAAACTATATGAAGAAATCGTTTCAAATCTCAAAAAGGGCTTTATAAAAACGGATCAGGACCTGTTCCTCCTGCTGCCAGTTCAGTTCTTTGCGACGAATAAGGCAGTTATCCCGCAGCTCCGCGTACAAAACACTATTATTCACCAGGTTGTTCAGTTTTGCCGCAATATTTTCCGGCGAAAGATCGTCCACCAGCAGCGCTACCGGGCTGGTTGCGTTGATATTACGATAAACCGGGTAGTCCACGCATAACTGCGGCACTCCTGCATGGATATAGTCGAAAAACCTGTTGGCGAGTGAGTAATAATTGCTCAACCCCTTATTTTCAAACAGGGTGATACCGATATACGCCTGGCCGGTGAAATTGTTCAGTTCCTCAGGTTTCATCTTTCCTTTGAACAGGACTTTTTCCACCAGCCCATGTCTTTTCACAAGCTCTTTTGCCTGTTCCAGGAAATTCCCGTCGCCTACGATCACCAGGGGCAGGTCCACCCATTTCATTGCCGGGATCAGGGTCTCAAAGCTCCGGCCTTCATTGACTGCACCCTGGTACAATATGAATTTCTCCTTCTTTTCAATTATCACCTGATCACGCAGCGGCGGAATGTTTCTTACCACACTATACTTGCTGCCATACATTTTCCGAAACTCCTCCGCAATTGGTTCGTTTACCGTATACCCATGAGTAAATTTTGGTACCGTAAAACGTTCAATTGCTTTCCAGACCCTATAGATAAATGGACGGGAAACAATCTCCTTCATTTCACAAAAAAGTTCATGCGCATCATAAACTCTTTTTTTTCCACGCAACTTAGATACAAACAGGCAGGGGAGTATACTGTCCAGATCGATAGCACACACCAGGTCCATCCGCGTGAAAAGAAGAAAGAAAAACAACCGGATGTTATATTCAACATAGAACAATTTTCCTTTGCTGAAAAACATGGAAAGTCGATGCTGGCGAAACGCGCGGTTCGTCAGTGGCACAGAGCCGGGCATTTGCCTGCCGACAAGCAGCACATCATATCCATTAGCTGCAAGGCTGCTGCATATCCTGATCATTCGCTGATCATACGTGAGGTCGTTGGTGACTGTGAATACAAGTTGCTTCATCGAAGGGCTCAAATATACATTTCCGGCATAAAAAAACCTCCCGCTTATGCAGGAGGTTGATATAAGTCAAACAATGGTCTTTCTTACATATTCATGCCTTCCATGCCCGAGCCTTCGTTGCCGCCGCGGGTGTTCTTACGCTTGAACAGGTTGGCGTCAAACTTACCAAAGCGCCAGTTGAAATTGAGACGCAGGATCTGCGGATCTCTTCTGCGGAACATATCCTGTACAAAAAACTCAGACTCCGAATGAACATCCTGCCTGCGTGTGCGGAAGATATCGTTCATGTTGAGGGAAACAGAAGCTGTTCTGTTTTTCAGGAATTCATACCGGATAGCAATGTCAACACCATAGTTGGCGCGCACATATCCTTGCGATGTGGTAGATGGTCCGCCGAACATCCCGCCACCAAAACCACCACGGCCGCTGCTTCCGCCGGGAGGAAGGATGGTCTTGGACTGGTATTCACCCGAAAGCTGGATGATGAAGTTCTTTGGTAACCGGAAATTATTATTCAATTTACCAAACCAGCTCACCAACCTGTCCTGGTCAGGCTGATTATCGATCTTGATCTCTGAAGTATACAGGTTCACATTGGTCGTGAGTTCCCACCATTTCGCCAGTTTATTCCGGGATGTAAGCTCAAGCCCGGTAACATAGCTGGCGTTTGCGTTGATATAGGTATTCAGCACGATGTCCTCACCACCTGCGCCAACAGCAGCTTCCTGGAAACGAGTGATCAGGTCTGTTGTATGCTTGTAGTAGATCGATGCGAGGAAGTTGTCCCTGTTCTTGAATGTCTTTTCATAAGACAATTCGAAAGAATTCGTGAACTCAGGTTTCAGACCCGGGTTACCCTTGCTTGGATTGATCCTGTCAGATGAATCCGTGAAAGGCGTCAATTGCCAGAAATTGGGCCGGTTGATCCTGCGGCTGTAATTCAACTGGAGACTCTGGTCATCGCTGAGTTTTTGTGAGAGGAAGATGCTGGGGAAGAGGCTCACCGGGAAATCGATGTCAAACACTTCGCCGGTCTTCAGCAATTTACCTTCATATGTAGAGCTTTCGGCACGCAGACCAAGCTGGTAACCGAAATTTTTCAGTTGGTTCGACCAGGTGACATACGCCGCATATACATCATCATTGCTCTCATAGTCGATCTGTGAGGCAGGTTGCAACACATATTTGCCGGTTCCATCTTTGTAATAAAACGCGTTGCGACTGGAATTTTTTCTCAACTGTGCCCTGGCACCCATCTCCACTTTTACTTTCTCACTAATAGGATTCACAAAGTCTGCCTGCATCACGATGTTCTCGTTGTTTCCACGGATCTGCTGTTGCTGTTCAAATGTATTTACAAGCTGATTGCCCGGAACAGTATAATACGATGTCCCGATAGTATTCTCATTCTCGTTACGGCTCTTGTTGTAGGTAACATCTGCGGTAAACTCACGGCCGGCTTTCGGGAAATTATGCTTGAAACTTAAAGTCGAACCCAGATTGCGGAAATTCCCTTCCACATCGGCCGTTCTCCGGTTGAAAGAAGAAGTTTTCACTGGTGTATAAAGCGAGTCGATATAAATATCACTCACCGTATTTGGACGAAACTGGCCACGTGCAATGTTGGCACTGATCGACAGGGTGTTCCTGTTGCTCATGAAATAATCAAGGCCCGCACGCCCGAAACCAAATGCACCGATCTGTTCTGACCTGTCGCGCTGAAAGAGATAGGTATCGGGGTTGTCAAACAGGTTGAGACGGGAGGTTGTACCGTTGCTGATCGATTTCCGCTGATTGTACATCCCGCTTGCAAACAGGTTAACTTTTTGCTGGCGAAGGTTGATGTCACCACCTGCACCAACGCGAAGACGGGAATCGATGTTTGCACGAACGCTACCATTATAGCCAACCTTTTTTTCTTTTTTCAGGACGATGTTGAGAATCCCGGCAGTTCCACCGGAAGCATCAAACTTGGCGGAGGGGTTGGTGATCAGCTCCACGCTCTGAATGGCATCAGAAGGTATCTGCTCGAGAGTGAGGTTGCTCGGCCGGCCATCCACGAATACTTGTGGTGCATTGTTTCTCATGGTAACGTTCCCATCGATGTCCACGTTGAGGCTGGGAATATTGCGCATGATGTCAACAGCGGTACCACCTGCAGATACGATGTTCTTATCAACGTTGAACACCTTCCTGTCGATACCAAGCACCAGGCCTGGACGTTCGGCAGTGACGGTTACATTCTCCAATATCTTTTCCTCGATCTCTACTTTGATATTACCCAGGTCACGGTCCAGCGCGTTCATCATGTCTCCGCCCGGCTTGAGGTTGAAGGAAAATGGCTGAACAAGCTCCTTATAACCGATGGCAGAAATCTTCAGTGTGAGTGAACCGAAAGCCGGAACATTTTCCACGCTGAATTCTCCATTGGTGCGGGTGAGCATACCCCCGATCACGGTCTCAACCGGCTGGCGGGTAACGGAATCCATTTTTTTCTGGAGTAATTGTACGGACGCGAATTCCACTGCCTTGCCTGACTTGCTGTCAACGATCTTGCCATAGATCCGGCCAGTCATCTGGGCGCCACCACCGGGGCGACCGCCACCAGGAGGCTGGGCGAAAAGGCTAAAAGTGGCAAAGAAAGCGAGAAATAAAAGAGCAATTTTTTTCATGTATTGTATTGTGTGCTGTTAGACGCCCAAACTGCCAGGAACCTGCTGTCTGTCTGTTGGGATTGTGATGAAAGGTTTTTAACGGAAATGTGTGGTTTCAGGTGAGGATATGGATGAGTAATGCCTGCAGCAGCCCGCTGATGAGCCCAATAATCGCGCCCAGTATCATCGCTTTGCGGCGGTACGGTGTAAGCTGCTTGTTGAGTCGCGATTCAATGGTTTGCGGGGAAATTTTTTGAATATAATTATCAATCGCTGGTTGGAGATGGGAGGCGGGTGACTGTCCGGCCAGACTCGCCAGCACACCTGGAAAAAGTTGCCCGATCTCTTCCAGGAAGATCTCGCGCAGGGTGCTGATTGTTTTGTCACCGATAAACATACCTATCATCGGCATGCGCACCGGCAGCTTGTGGCGGAGGAATTCATCCATATGTGACTCAACAAGCGGTTTGATGGCAGCAAATGCATTGGTTGCCACCAAAGGATCGGCAAGGAGGGCAGGCAGTTCATTGTTTAGAATCGAGCTGATCTCAGGGCGGGCCTTCCCGATCAGTGCAGGGATCGCACCCTGGATGCGCAAACCGGCTATAGAAACAGGCAGCCATGGTCGAAAAAGCAACCAGGTGAGCAGTGAAACGATAATAATGCCTGTGATTGCTCCGATCACCGGGAATAGATAAAAAATATGCGTCATCTGTATCATAAAAAATAAACCCTGTCCTTACTCGGGACAGGGTTGGGTGGCTAACCGGGCTCGAACCGGCGACCCTCAGAACCACAATCTGATGCTCTAACCAACTGAGCTATAACCACCATTTGTGCAGAAAATCCCAAACCGGGCTTTCAAATGCGGATGCGAAAATAAATAATTTGGGTTTAGTGAAAAAATAAAGGTTGCTGCGCCAGGAGTTTTTTTTAAAAGTCAGGTCATGAAAGTGCGGAGTGCGAAGTGTGGAGTGCGGATTACGAAGTGAAGAGTCCAGTCAGTCTGGCAAGTAAGGCCCCTTCTCGACCGGACACCAGATACCCGCTAACCTGCCGTACAGACCGCGAGCAGCGACTCCACACTCCGCACTCCGCACTCCAGACTTCGCACTCCGCACTCCGCACTTTCATTCAGCCTCTTCACCCCTGAACATCTCTAACCCCGGGATTAATCCCGGGGTTAATGACACGGGGTACATGGTGCCCGCTTA